>CAZPZL010000485.1:0-2191 GCA_964590925.1 uncultured Granulicella sp. | reverse complement strand
CGGTAATTCCGTTGCGCGTTCCGGTCACCTTGAAGTCCATGTCGCCGTAGTGATCCTCTGCGCCGGCAATGTCGGAGAGGACGGCGTACTTGTCGCCCTCCTTCACCAAGCCCATCGCCACGCCGGCGACCGAGCTTTTCAGCTTGATGCCAGCCTGCATCAGCGCCAGCGACGCGCCGCATACCGTCGCCATTGACGACGAGCCATTCGACTCCAGAATGTCCGAGACCACACGCAGAACGTATGGGGACTCGTCCTCACCCGGCAGCACGGCCTCGATGGCGCGCCATGCCAGTGCTCCGTGGCCAATCTCACGTCGACCAACGCCGCCCATGCGACCCACTTCGCCGACCGAGAACGGCGGGAAATTGTAGTGCAGCATGAAGCGCCGCTTCTGCTCACCCTCGTAGCTCTCCATCCGCTGCGAGTCGTCGTTGACGCCCAGCGTCGCCGTAACCAGCGCCTGCGTCTCGCCGCGTGTAAACAGAGCTGAACCGTGAACGCGAGGCAACACGCCAACCTCGATGGTGATGGGACGAATCTCGTCAAACGCACGATGATCCGGGCGAATGCGGTCATTCAATACCTGCTCGCGGAAGATCTGCTCACGCAGCAGCTCGTAGTACTTGCTCAACTTCTTGGACGCAGCGGCGTCGCCCTCTGGCAACTCCTTCTTCAGCTCATCCTTGATCTCCTTGACCAGCGCGTAACTGTCAAACTTCGGATGCTTCTTCGTGTCGAGCGCATCCTTCAGCTTGTCGCCAATCTTCGCCGTCAGCTCGTTCACATAAGCCTGATCGATCACATCCACAGTCGGGATGCGCTTGGTCTTGCCCGCAAGCTTCACCAGCTCTTCAATCGCCGCACAGATCTTCTTGATCTCAATGTGAGCGAATTCGATGGCATCGACCACCTGCTCCTCGCTGCACTCCTTCGAGCCGGACTCGACCATCACGATGCCGTCCTTTGTTCCGACGACCACGATGTTCAGAATGCTCTTCGCCCGCTCGGCATAGGTCGGGTTGACGATGAATACGCCGTCGATCAGACCAATCCGTACCGCACCCACCGGACCGTGGAATGGAATGTCGGAGAGCGCAAGAGCGCAGCTCGCGCCGTTCATTCCCAGCACATCGGGATCGTTCTCCTTGTCCGCCGAATAGACGAACGCAACAACCTGCGTCTCGTTGCGAAAGGTCGATGGGAAGAGCGGACGGATGGGTCGGTCGATCTGACGGCAGGTGAGGATCTCTTTTTCGCTGGGACGGCCTTCGCGCTTGATGAATCCGCCAGGAATGCGTCCGCCTGCGTATGTATTCTCGCGATATTCAACCGTAAGCGGGAAGAAATCGATTCCCTCCTTCGGGTCTGGTGCGGAAACTGCTGTTGCCAGAACTACGTTGTCGCCACTGGTGGTAAACGCCGCGCCGGACGCCTGCTTGGCCACCCGTCCGGTCTCGAATGTAATCCGCTTGCCGCCGGCAAGCTCAACTGTAACTTCCTGTTTCATGTTTTACCTCTTCTCTATTTTCTTCTTTATCTAATGATGGAACTTGATTCCGCGCAGCCGGGCTGAGAGTTAGCAGAGCCGAAGCGCGCAGATATGCACTCGTTCCCGGCGAGTCTTTCGCTCGCGGCCGAGTGCATGTTGAATGTCGTTATGGTCTTGCGAACGCAGCGCAGAGCGACCCGCCCCGTCTGCGGGCTTGGGCGAGATTGGAAAAGACGGAGTCTCCCATCGTCAGCAACTCCATCGGCAGTCGCCGTGCGACCCTGCGTTGGCTTGACGGTAGAGGAGAATCCATTCCTGCATGCGTTCATAATTAGGGGTTGTCCGATTGCGGGGTTGTCCCAGTGCGTCCGGTCGGCCGGAGCGCCCAGTCACCCAGTGCGCCCGGCTCTCCCAGTCGAGATTACTTACGGATGCCCAGCTTTGTGATGACTTCGCGGTAGCGATCCGAGTCGCACTTCTTCAGGTAGTCCAGAAGACCGCGACGCTTACTCACCAGCATCAGAAGTCCGCGGCGGGAGCCGTGGTCTTTCTTGTGCGTCTTGAAGTGCTCGGTCAGCTCGCCGATGCGCTCGCTCAACAGCGCAATCTGGACCTCCGGGCTCCCGGTGTCCGAGTCGTTGGTGCGAAATTTCTCAATAATGCCTGTCTTTTTTAGCGGTTCCAACACTGCAGTTGATG
>CAZPZL010000484.1:0-2207 GCA_964590925.1 uncultured Granulicella sp. | reverse complement strand
CTGCGGGTCGACGAGCGGGTGCAGCTAAGCGAACTGAGGTCGGCATGAATCGGGGTGTGGGTTGACGCATAAGGTGAAAGTCTGACCACAAAAGGTGAAAGTTGAGACCCCATAAAATGAAAATCGCACATTCTTAAAGACTTACAGTTGATTCGGCTGGGGCGCGAGTGGTTTGTGCGCTCCGGCCGAAAAATCCTGCATAACCTACACAACCTACATAACTCATTTCTTCTCAGCGCACAACGGGCAGTGGAGGTTTTCGTCGCCGTCGGTCAAACCTACACAACCATAAGCGGCGGCCACCTCATGAATGCGGACCTGAGTTGCATGATCCAAAACAAACCCATTGCCGGCCGCGCTTACCCGCCGGCTGAGCAGGCCTGCCTTCTTGAGCCTGTGACCGACCTTTTCCGGAGAGTACAGTGGCCGTTCGCCGCGCTCCTTTTGGATGCGATTGACCTCACCGGCCATCTCTCCAATAAGAATCTGGTCTTTGCCTTGGTGACACAGGGTGAGCGCCGCCCCGACAGCGAGCGTTCCCAGTTCATCGAGGCGTTCTGCGGCCTGCTGCTGTGAATGCGGCGTGAGCAATGAAACAAGTTCAGCCCGCAGGCCTGGAGCATCAACAATACAACGACCAAGTGCTTGCGCAATCGAGGTGATTTCGGGGGACAAGCCAGATGCGTTGAAGTCCGTTCTAAATACGCCCGGCAAGTTCTTGACGCGATAACACAAGAGTCGGTTCTGGAAATCCTGCGTCGTCTCATCCGAAAGGGGCAGCGCGCGCTGTGATTCGGCCCCGGATACAGGAGACGCGTTGATATGCAGGTAATTTTGCATCACCGATTTGATCGGCATGTCCTCGCCCACGTAGATGGCCTTGGAGGAGAAGTAATCGAATGGGATGGTCTGAGAACCGGGCACTTTTCTGAACGCTAGGTACCCGCGGCAGGTGGAGCTTCCGAATAACACAGCCATTTGCTTGTCCAAGTTGGGAGCGGAAATGAGTAACGTCGGCTTCCGCTCCCAATTGATACCGTTTAGAGTCGCGCTTGTGACTCCGGCTACAAGGATCGGGTGGTAACAAATAGCTCTCAGAGTGCGCAGAATAACATCCCCTTGATGGGCCCAACCAGTAATCGCAAGGCCGGGCGCAAGGGGAAGGATATCCTGGAACCAGGTTGAGAATACCCAGAAAGTCAATAGCGCGCTATTCTCGTCAGAAAGCTGGGTTTGCTCCGCGATCGCCAGCTTGATCGTGGCAAAGAGCTCACCGGCGGTTCCATAGTTCTGTTTACCCGTCGGAAGTGGCGTACCGTTCAAAGGGTTGCGGGCATACTGGCCCTGAGCAACCATTTTTTGAAAGATGCCTGCAGCATCAGAGCGAACGGAGTATGGGAACTGAACGGTATCGACGGCGCCGTCTTCGCTCCTGAGCGGTTCTACTATGCCCCCGAGTTGATGCTGAACTAATCTGGATGCTGGGGCCTCTGGACGCTTGCGCGAGATTGAGGGAATCTGGACCTGAGCATCGGCTTCATTCTTGGATGCCGCGGCTTCGGAGGTGTCGATCTGTAGAGGGACTGGTTCCCGCGTCCCGGGCTCCTCTGGAGAGAGGATTTCGTGAGTCTTCTGTTCTTGCATTTTGCTCATCCTTTCTGTGTCATTGGGTGAGTAGCGTCGACCATGGGGAAGTTTTCAAGTTTTCTTCACCTGGTTGTCGGTACTCAGGGTTACTGTTTTGCCGGCGGGCGCGCACCAGCAAAACCCTCTGGTCTTGCCAGGCGAAGGCGGCCATGCTGGTCGCAGGCCCGTCGCACCGCCCTACCATGAATTACGTAGTTGAAAAACTCGATTTTCACCTCCGATCTTTCTAAACCTGCTGGAACAACGGTGCCGCCAGCTTCGACTGGATGTGCGGCGCCACTGCCCACTCTTGTCTCCCGCTGCCAAACTTCGATGATTGTCAAACGGGCTTCTGGCACCAGGGCCGCGGCTCCCGTTGGTTCCCGCGGCCACTTTCCGTTGCGCGCAGCTAGAACTCGCTCGAAGTAGACGGGTCGCCCCAGAGAAGTTCTCCGAAGATAACCTGCCCGTCAGCGCAGCGTTTGTAATTCAGCACGCAGCAAGTCCTGCGCCCGGAGCATTCGATGACTTCCGCCACCAGCGCCTTGCGGCGGCCAGAAAGGGGGACGTCCCAAGAGACT
>CAZPZL010000483.1:0-2216 GCA_964590925.1 uncultured Granulicella sp. | reverse complement strand
TTTTCATGCAACTGTCGCGACCGCGGTCCGGGAACCTCGGTTACGACGCGGGGAAAACGACTCAAATCAACGGCCGCCCAGTCGATGGACGGTTCCTTCCGCACTTCCTCTAGGAGCATGGGGCACCTCGCATAGCAGCGACATCGAAGCAAAACGTGATGAACATAACGAACTGTACCAGTGATAATTACGCTCTGTCAAGCGCAGCTTAACGACATTTGTGAATATCTTATGGCCAAAATGTGCTACGTTTAAGATCAATCTCTATTCTTGGTGACGTATGACAGCCACGCACGAAAGTGAACTCTTCTTAGGACTGGACCTTGGTATTTCAACGTCCAAGGCGATTCTCTTCGATGGCAACGGCCAGCAGATTGCCAGCGCCAGTGATGAATATCTCATTATTAGTCAGGGAGATACTGTAGAGGCAGACCCTGAAGTGTACTGGGCTCCGATCGCCCGGGTCATCCGCAGAACCCTGCAAGCATGGGGGGGCGACCCAGCTCGTATAACAGCACTCTCAGTCTCCAGTCATACCGAGACGCTTATACCGATCGATGCAAATGGAGCACCAGTGCGACCTGCGATCTCCTGGATGGATAATCGCTCCCGGCCGCAGGCCGCCGAATTGGAGCGCCGGATCGGCCGAGCGCGGGTTCTGCAGATAAGTGGCCAGCCCGAGATTAATCCGATCTGGCCCTAACGAAGATTCGTTGGATGTCGGAAAATGAACCCGACCTGTTGCGACGTTCGGCGCAGTTGCTTCTTCCTGAGGATTACATCCTATACAGGCTCTCTGGCAGAACGGTGGCCGAAGAGACGGTTTGGAGTTCTTCCCTCGTCCTCGATATAAGAAAGAAAACCTGGGCGCCGGAAATGCTGGACTTTGGCGGTATAACCGCCGAGCAGTTGCCGGAGCTTTGTGCTCCGGGCACCTGTATCGGTCATGTAAGCAGCGCAGCTGCGGGCGAAACAGGACTCAGCCAGAATACACTGGTTGTCGCCGGCGCCCTTGATCAGATCTGCGGCGCTTTGGCATGCGGCAATATAGCTCCTGGGATGATCACTGAATCTACGGGGTCAGTGCTAGCACTGGTCGCCACCATCCCGGCGCCTATTCTTGATGAGAATAGGCACATTCCATGCCACATCCACGCTATCCCCCAGCTGTATTGCCTGCTGCCTTGGAATCCCACGGGTGGCATGGTGTTCAAGTGGTTCCGGGACATGATCGTCAAATCGGCTTCGATATCGACAGATTTAACCTACGAACAATTGAGCAGCGAGGCTCAGTCTGTACCCCCCGGCTCGGACGGACTAGTCATGCTGCCGCATCTGGCGGGAGCGCTCTTCCCCGAATACAATGAGTTTGCACGGGGCGTGTTTTATGGGATCACGCTAGGACACACACGCGGTCACTTCGTTCGCTCCATTATGGAGGCCATAGCGTTTCTGATCCGTGGAGATCTGGAGGGGCTGAACTCGATGGGGGTGCGTGCCAGTGAACTTCGTGTTCTCGGCGGTGGCGCCAAGAGCCGCCTTTGGTCGCAGATAAAGGCAAATGTCTGCCAACTGCCCGTGATCGCGCCTTCTCAGGAGGAGTCCGCAGCCCTTGGAGCTGCGATTTTGGCGGCCGTAGGTGCGGGTTCATATCCAACGATTCCGTCCGCTGTCGAAGCCATGACCGCCGTGCGAGAGAAGATACTTCCGGAAGAACGGGAGAGAGACGTCTACGACGCATGTTACGGTCTGTATCAAAAACTCTATAAATCCGTTGAAACCTTGTATCCGGATTGCGATCTGGTAAAGCGACTGGGGAAAAACGGAATCAGTACAGTCGAGCGATAGCTCATTTACGGATCCGAAGGAGGCCATGTGAAGCCTGAGAAGCGACAACAGACTATCTTATCTCTGATAAGAGCCCTGCAGCGCGAAGTGACAGTGGAAGAGATTGCGGCTCACTTTGGAACTTCGACGCTCACCGTGCGCCGTGATCTGGATCGCCTGGGCAACGACGGTCTGGTGGTACGCACCTATGGCGGATGTATCCTGCGCAACAGTCTCGATACTGCTTTTCAGAGGCACGTGGGGCGAAACTTCAAGCTTAAACAGGCAATCGGTCTCGCCGCTGCGGAATTGGTCAGGCCTGGTGAAATGATCTTGATCGACGATGGCTCTACGACGTTTCATCTGGCTTCGAATCTCGAGTCGAGAAG
>CAZPZL010000482.1:0-2223 GCA_964590925.1 uncultured Granulicella sp. | reverse complement strand
ACGTCTCCAGGAAGTAAATCGGATGCCCGTACATCTGCTGCCAGTCGTCGGAGATTCGCGCCGCCATCCGGCCCAGGATGTGCGATGCCAGATGCTCGACACGCACCCAGGGCAAGATCAGGAAGCGCGTGTTGTACGCGATGAAACGGATCTGGCTGCGCCGCGCCGCGGCGTCCCAGCCGATATAGCGGTCGCGACTGCCAAGGTGCCGCGGAGCCGATGACCAGGCCAGGCACG
The DNA here is from genome assembly GCA_964590925.1 of uncultured Granulicella sp. Lineage (GTDB taxonomy): Bacteria > Acidobacteriota > Terriglobia > Terriglobales > Acidobacteriaceae > Edaphobacter. The sequence goes on along the minus strand of CAZPZL010000482.1, from coordinate 1,986 downwards.
CGATGGGACGGCCATTTGCCCATACAAGATATTTGAGGTGCTCTCCCACCGGCTGTTCATAGCCAAGGTAATGATGTTCCTCCATCAGGCTGTTGGACAGCGGTTCCTGCGCCGTTCGCCGTACCTGCTCGAACTCCAGCGGTTGCAGATTGCGCAGCGGGCCTTCGATGGGAGTCTTGTCGATCAGCACCGGCTCCGGCCGGGTCCGCTTGGACAACGGATTGTGCCGCACATAAGTGACCGGAGGCAGCGTGATCTGGCCTGTCCGCTCGAGCATCAACATCATCCCGCGGCACACCATGTCGCGCAACGCGCCGTTCGCCTGGCGCCACTGCCACGCCTCGCAGACTCTGACCGATAGCTTCCGGCGGCTTTCATGCGGATAGCGCTCGATCAGCCTGCGTATTTCGGCGATGTCTTCCTGGCGGATCTCCCGCCCACGATATCTGAGCTCAGCCATTGCCAAGCAGTATGAATCAGCTCTTTTTGGAACGCAAGGGGGTAATTGATATTTCTTTGCGATTCCTACTTCAGCACGCTGACCCTCCGCCACATCGGTGCAGCCCTGATGCGCGACACATCTCCGGCCACCATCAGCAACTGAGCCTCGTATGCTTCCAGTTGCTTGGCCGCCGAGGTCGACTCCGGCCACCACGCGAACCTTCCCTTGGAAAGACGCTTTTGTGCAAGCCAATAACCCTGGCCGTCATAGCTGAGCAGTCGAATCGATGTGCCCCTCCGGCTTCTGAAGATAAAAACACAACCGGTCATTGGGTCTTCACAGAGTTGGCCCTGGCAGACTCGAACCAATGAATCTATCCCTTTGCGGCCATCCACCGGCTCGATCGCCACCAGCACGCGCATCTGCGCCGTAATATGGATCATCGCTCCGCTTCCCGCCAGGCGCGAAGAAGGCTCGTCCAGTCCGGCGCAGCGGAACTCTTCCACTGAATGCGCATCTTGCTTCCGATCGCGGACTCGAACTCGATCGTGCACTCCGACACCGCCGCCGGCGGAGAAGCGATCAGTTCCACAAACGCCGACGTCGATGACTTCTTGGGGGGAGCCACGACTCCGTCAAGAAGCCGCTTCTTCAACTGCGTATAGTCCAGCCGCAGCGGATGAGCAACCGAATACAGGCCGTGTTCGCGGGCCAGTTCCACCGCAGCCTGCCACACTGCCTCAGGAAGCTTCGTCCGATGTGGCCGCGTGCTGCGAAGCTCATCCAACCGTCGTTGCAACTGGGCGATTGGCTCGGGGATGGGAGATGAGATTTTCTTGTCCAAAATCAGCCAACCTCGGCGGCTGACTGAACTTATCAGGGCCTGCCAAATGCCGTCACGCAGGCTTGCCGAAAACTCACGAAACAATGCTGAGTGTACTCGAAAAACTCGCAGACTCATCTCGCCATATTGCGGATATTGAAGATGGCTATCTGCTTTCCACAATGTGGAACGAGAAGATGCAGCGGGATGATGGCACGATAACACGCAACGAAGATCGCAGCGCACCGTTTGCACAGTCTGCAGATGATTGGATTCTTTCCGGACCGCACTTCTTTGTTGGCAATCCCTTTAACAAGACGCCGCGGACGATTTGCGCTGCAAACGGGCACTACGACTCTCTCAACCTCGAAGTTTTGAGCGACAAGTACCTACCGCGAACTAATTACCTCCCGATGGAAGACCGCGCAGAATATAGGCGGCGTATTCCGATTGTGCCGTGGTCTGAGAGAGAATCAGTCGTTCTGCCCTGGGATGATCTGACAACAGAAGAAAAAGTGCTTCATTCGGGCGAGGCAGGCACCGACGTTAGGGTCCAGCGGTGGCGACAGAAGAAAGTTACCGAATACTACCGCCTTATCTTTCGCAATATGTTGCAAGGCAACAACGAAAGGACTCTGGTTGGAGCGATCATTCCCCACGGCTGCGCGCATGTGCACAGCGTCATATCGGCAGCGTTTAATGACAACTTGGACCTCTTGGC
>CAZPZL010000481.1:0-2238 GCA_964590925.1 uncultured Granulicella sp. | reverse complement strand
GCCTACGGAAACAAAGCGCACTTCCATCTTCGAGATTCCGGTTGCTCTGGGCGGAGGCTCGAACTACGCCTCGGGCTATAGCGGTCCGCTCACCGTGGCCTCAACGATGGCTGAGAATCTGCTGCTGGAATACACGACGGGCATGAGCGACGCGAACACCGGATGGGGATGTGTGGACGGCGCGACGCTGCGCGCGCTGATGCAACTGGACACGGCGGGCTGGGACTATGGATATCGCACGCCGACGGTGGCGCGGATCTACGGATCGAACCTGCTCGATAAGATTGAGCGGAGCCTGGAACAAAGCGTCACAGGCAAGCCTGTTGCCGGCGCGCTCTCAAAGCCGGACGATCGTTTGCTGATCGTCGTGGGACACGACACCAATATCGTTACGGTCGCGGGAGCACTGGGAGCGGACTGGATCATCGATGGCCGCGTGGAAGATACGCCTCCCGGAGGTGCACTGCTGTTCGAGGTCTGGCAACCGCGCGACGGCGGACAGCCCTTCGTGCGCATGGAGTATACGGCACAGACCTTGGAACAGATGCGCCAGGCGCAGCCGCTTACACTGGCTAACCCGCCGGCAGTGTCGCCGATATTCGTGCCTGGATGCAGCGGCAAGGATATGTCGTGCACTTGGGAAGACTTTGTGGCCACGGTGCGCGGAACTGTCAATCCCGCGTACGTGAGTACGACGCCCTGATCCAGCACTGACAACCCTTCAAAGAGGTTGTGCCGGCCGTCCTTGCATTTCTGCAGCGGCCGGCATTTAATTTTCACTCTGTGAAAGCGAACGAACAGAACGCTGCGCTGGTGCTGGTGGGATTCAGTTCCGTGGTGGGGCAGATTGTTCTGATGCGAGAGCTGATTGTTGTCTTCAATGGCAACGAGATCTCGCTGGGCATCATGCTGGCTACGTGGCTCTTCTGGACGGCTGTCGGGAGCGGCCTGAGCAGCCGAATGCGGCTGGATGGGAGCAAACCGCGACGGACGATGGCCGCACTCCAATGTCTGCTGGCGGCTACCTTGCCGGCGACGATCTGGGCGTTGCGTGCCTCAAAGTCGATATTTGAAACGGTGCCCGGCGAGTTGGTGGGGCCGCTGCCGATGCTGCTTACGACCCTGGTATGCCTGAGCGTGTTCTGTGCGGTGTCGGGGGCGCTGTTTGTGGCTGCTGCTCGGATCTTTGAGAGCGAGCGCGACGTGACGGCGCGCGTGGCGGCAGGTTCAGCCTATCTGCTTGAGGCCACAGGCTCAATGGCCGGCGGAGTCGTGGCCAGCATCCTGTTGTTGCGCGTTCTTAAGCCATTCCAGATTGCGATTGTTGTGGGATTGCTTAACCTTTTCATGGCTGCGGTGTTGCAGCTGCGAATGAGGCGCAGGGGTGTCGTTCTGCTGGTGGGTGCAGTGGTCTTGGTCGCGATTCCGCTGTTGATGCTAGTTGGGCCAGCGATGGACAAGGCTGCGCAGGAGCGTTTGTGGAAGGGCTTCAATCTGGTTGCGTCGCGCGACACGATCTACGGCAACCTGGCGGTGACTGAAACGGGTGCGATCCGCAGCATATATACCGACGGCGTCAACCTGGCCAATGCCCCGGATCCGAGCGCGGCCGAGGAGGCGGTGGACTACGCGCTGCTCGAACATCCGGCTCCGCAGCGGATTCTGCTAATTGGTGGGGGCGTGAACGGCGCAGTTGGCGAAGCGCTGAAACACCCGTCCGTCGTGCAGCTCGATTATGTGGAGCTTGATCCGGCGTTGATCGAGATTGCGCGGCAGTTTTTTCCTGCGCAAGCTGCGGCGCTGTCGGACCCGCGCGTGCATGTTCATTATGCCGATGGGCGGCGGTATCTCAAGACGGCCCGTGACAGATTCGATGTGATTATTGTCGATGTGCCAGACCCGCAGACGGCGCAATTGAACCGGTTCTACACGGCGGAGTTTTTCCGCGAGGCGCGCACGCACCTGGCGTGGGGTGGAGTGCTGGCAATTGAATTGCGCTCGTCGGAGGAGACGCTCAGCCCGGACCTCAGGGAGTTTCTGAGCTGCATCCGACGGACGCTTGATGAGGTGTTTCCACAAGTTGTGGCGATTCCTGGCGAGACACTTCACTTCTTCGCGACGAATGAGCCTGGTGTGCTTACTTCCGATCCGTGCGTACTGGTGGCGCGGTTACAGGAACGAGGGATTGGCACGCAATACGTGAGCCGATACTTCATTCCCTATCGCATAACGCCGGAC
>CAZPZL010000480.1:0-2248 GCA_964590925.1 uncultured Granulicella sp. | reverse complement strand
GAGACTGTTACGAAACGCAAAGCTGTTAACTAGAAAAACGCTCCTTTCGGGGAGCGTTTTTGGTTGGGGGCGTTGCTTTTCGTCAAGCTGGCCTGAACTGCCTGGTCAGTTCGGGTGCGCCGAGGATATTGAGCATTCGCTTGATGTTGTAAGCCATGGCAGCGAGGCTGATTTCGGTCTGCGCGCCTCGGATTCCGCGTAGCAAGAAGCGTGGGTGTCCGAAGATGCGGTACTTGAGAGTGGCGAAGGGGTGCTCGACGGTGGATCTTCGCAGCCGCATCTTGTCCGGCGTGGCCCGCTGGTGCATTCGGTTTAAGGCATCTTCATCGAGCAGACGCGTGACGAGCCGTTGCGGAGCCTGTGTGCAGCCAGCCTTGATGGGGCAGGCGCAGCAGTCGGTCTTGTCAGCCGCGTAGTAGATAGCCTTGTCTTTGCGTGAGAGCTGCTTGCGCTTTAACGTCTTGTTTTCCGGGCAGAGATAGGTATCCGTCTCAGATTTATATCGGAATTGCTCGCGGCCGAAGAAGCTGCCGTTGCCCTGATTGTTTACACCGCGTTTGCCGGGAACGTACGGCAGGATACCCGCTTGTTCGCACTGCGCAGCTTGCTGGCCGTTGGAATAGCCGGCATCGGCCACGACATGCAAGCTGTCCACCTGGAGCATCTTCTGGGCGGCCTCGGCCATCGGCTGGAGTTGCCCGTTATCACCCGCGTTCAGCACAATCGCATGGGCCACGATCAGCGCATGCTCGGCATCCACGGCGGTCTGCACGTTGTAGGCCGGAGCCTTGGTCCCGGCCACTGGCATAAAGCACGCCTCTGGCTCGGCATGCTGCTTCAACCTCTCCAGTGCGGCTTCGACCGCACGCGGATCGATAGTGGCTTGCTGCTCCTCGTCAGCCTTCTCCATGCTGTCCAGATACCGCTCCAGCGCCTGGCGCTCGCGAACACTCTCCCCGCTGGCCACGGCCCGGAACTTCGTGCCGTCGATGGCGATCCACTCGCCGCGAATTAAACCGCAGGACCTTGCGAACTGCACCAGTTGTGCGCCAGCTGCCGTCACCGCTTCGCGGTGCATGCGCCGGAACTCAGCGATCGACTTGTGGTCCGGGGATAGCCGCCCCAGCAACCACATCAGTTCCACGTTGCGGCGGCACTCGGCTTCCAGCTTGCGCGAAGAGCGGATCGTCTGCAGATAGCCATACAGATAAAGCTTAAGCAGATCGCGCGGATCATATCCCGGACGACCTGTTTCTGCGGCCTCCGACCGTTCAAAGCCGAGTTTCGCCATCGGCAACCCATCCACAAATGCGTCAATCACTCGGCATACATGGTCACCAGGAACAAGATCGTCCAGAACCACAGGAAACAAACTCCCCTGGCTTCGTCCTTCCCCACAGATATAGCTCATAAAAGAAGATGCCCTCGCTCTCGCAAGGGCATCTTCTCATTTACTCAGGCCAGCCTCAAGCGTTTCGTAACAGTCTCACGTCGGGAGGCCTTTGTGCTAATCTACGGCAGTTTTTGTCCGACGCGAAATTCATCTCGCTGGTCAACCTGCGGTAGTATTCGATGTATCATGTCCGACAATCTGGAAACCATCCCTGAGGCTTCTCCTCAAGAAGTTCCAGCCGAGCACGCGGATAAGCGTCTGCGGTGGTTCGAACTTTCGCTGGTCCTGCTCGTTTGCGTTGGGAACTCGATTGTTACGAGTCTCGATATTTTGATGCGCGGGCAGGGAGGCGTAACTCACGAGTCAGCTATCGGCTGGACGAACGGAATCGTTCATGAAGTCGCAGGACTTCTACTTCTCGGGTATATTCTGGCGCGTCGCAAAGTTGGACTGGCGGCGCTTGGTCTTCGCTGGTCTTTCCGTGATTTGGGCACAGGTCTTGCGGTCGCGTTTGCAGGTCTGCTGGCCTACACGGTGGGCCACTCTTTGATTCATTCGGTCGACCACGCAATACACTCGACCGTGCAGAGCGGCCAAATTGCGCGGGCGATGTTTGGAAATCCTTCGATTGTGGCCATTCCGTTCACTCTCCTGAATCCTTTTTTTGAGGAGCTTATCGTTCGCGCATACCTTATGACGGAGGTGAAAGCGCTGACTGGGTCCTGGAAACTCGCAGCCGCTTTGAGTGTAGCCGTGCAGTTTTCGTATCACCTCTACTACGGATGGGAAGGCGCCACTACTCTATTGTTCCTATTCCTGGTTTTCTCCATCTACTATGCACGAACGCAAAAGGCC
>CAZPZL010000479.1:0-2251 GCA_964590925.1 uncultured Granulicella sp. | reverse complement strand
GCAAGTGCCATCTAAATACCTGTTCGGTGGGCATTGCGACACAGGACCCGGTGCTGCGCGCGAAGTTCAAGGGGCAACCGGAGCACGTCGTCAACTTCTTCTTCTTTATTGCGGAGCAGATGCGACATTACATGGCGAAGTTGGGCTTCCGCACGGTCGATGAGATGGTGGGCCGCGCGGACCGGATCGACGCGGTGGTTGCTGACGCGCACTGGAAGGCCAAGGGAATTGATCTTGCGTCGATTCTGTTTACTCCGACGCTGCCCTCACATGTGGGACGGCGGAAGTTACAGGAGCAGGATCACGGGTTGGATGTGGCGCTCGATCATCAACTGATCGCGCAGGCCAAACCGGCACTCGAGTCGAAGACTCCGGTAACGGCGAGCTTTGCTATTCGCAATGTGAATCGCACGGTGGGTGCGATGCTGGGCGGTGAGATTGCCCGTCGCTATGGCGCGGAGGGATTGCCCGACGAGACGATTCACTTCCGCTTCCACGGCACGGCGGGACAGAGCTTCGGGGCCTTTGTCCCTGCGGGAGTGACGCTGGAGCTGGAGGGTGACTCGAACGACTACGTCGGCAAGGGTCTTTCTGGCGGACGTATTATTGTCTACCCGCCAAAGACTTCGAGTTTCCTGCCTGAGGAGAGTATTTTGGTTGGCAACGTGGTGCTGTATGGCGCGACCACGGGCGAGGCCTTCTTCAGCGGCATCGCGGGCGAGCGGTTTGCGGTGCGAAACTCCGGCGCGACGGCTGTCGTCGAGGGCGTGGGCGACCACGGATGCGAGTACATGACCAACGGAACGGTGATTGTGCTGGGATCGACCGGACGGAACTTTGCGGCGGGAATGAGCGGTGGCAAGGCCTACGTTTATGACGATGAGGGTGACTTCTCAACGCGGCGCTGCAATCGGGCCAGCGTCGATCTGGAGCCGCTTTCGCTGCCTGAGGATGTGGATCTGGTGCGCGGGCTGCTGAAACGGCACGTCGAGCTCACAGGTAGTCCGCAGGCGGCGTGGATTCTGGAGCACTGGGAGACGACGCGGGCGCAATTCATCAAGGTCTACCCGCACGAATACAAGCGGGTGCTGAAGGTTGCGCGTGCCGAGTCGGTTTATATCTCGCCCGGTGCCAGCGAGTCGCGCGGCTCCAGCGATACCAAGACAACTTCGTCGCCGCTGGTGGCGACAGGGCAGGTGCAAAATGGGTAAGGTTACGGGTTTTCTTGAGATTGATCGCGAACAGCCGACTCGGCGCAAGGTCGAGGATCGGTTGCAGGACTGGATGGAGATCTACGAGCCGTTCGGCGAGAAGAAGCAGCGCGATCAGGCGGCGCGCTGCATGGACTGCGGCGTGCCGTTCTGTCATCAGGGTTGTCCGGTCAACAACATCATTCCCGACTGGAACGATCTGGTCTACAACGGACGCTGGGAGAACGCGATTCGTCGGCTGCACGCGACCAACAACTTTCCCGAGTTTACCGGGCGCATCTGTCCGGCGCCATGCGAGGCGGCTTGCGTTCTCGCCATCACCGAGCCTGCGGTATCGATCAAGCTGATTGAGAAAAGCATTGTGGAGCGCGCGTGGGATGAGGAGTGGATTCATCCCGAGCCACCAGAGTCGAACACCGGGCAACGCGTTGCGGTGGTGGGCAGCGGACCGGCGGGGCTGGCTGCGGCACAGCAGTTGCGCCGCGCGGGCCATTCCGTGACGGTGTATGAGAAGAACGATCGCATTGGCGGATTGCTACGCTACGGGATTCCCAACTACAAGCTGGAAAAACATGTCATCGACCGGCGTCTGGAGCAGATGCGCGCCGAGGGCGTCGAGTTTGTGGTCAACGCGCATGTCGGAGTGAACGTCGACGTGCAGAAGCTGCGTGATGAGTATGACGTCATCCTGCTGGCAGGCGGAAGTGAGCGTCCGCGCGATCTGGCGATTCCCGGACGCGAGTTGAAGGGGATTCACTTTGCGATGGAATTTCTTCCACAACAGAATCGCCGCTGCGAGGGCGACGTGGTCGATGATTCGATTGCGATTCTGGCCACCGGTAAGCGCGTCATCATTCTGGGCGGAGGAGACACCGGGGCCGATTGTCTCGGTACGAGCCTGCGACAGAAGGCCAAGAGCGTTCACCAGTTTGAGATTATGCCCAAGCCGCCCGAACTGCCTCCCGGTGAGCGTGCCCCATCCACGCCTTGGCCGATGTGGCCGCTACAGTTGCGCACCGAGAGCAGTCATCAGGAGGGTG
>CAZPZL010000478.1:0-2267 GCA_964590925.1 uncultured Granulicella sp. | reverse complement strand
GGTGGCCGCCTCGACGGTCATCGTAGCGATCATGCCGCGGGTGCTGATGGCGCGTAAGCGTCTACGGCGGGCCGTATTGACGCATATTGGTAAAGCCTGCGATTGTGGGAGGTCGTGTCCACACATTTGCAAGTGGACACGACCTGTGTGAAGAGTTGGATCTCTATGTTGGGGAAGAGTTGTTGATTTCGTCTGTGTAGATTTCATCGTGGAGGGCTTTGCCAACCGCGAGGTCGAGGCGTTCGAGGAGTTGGGGTAGCGATTCTCTTTTGCGGCGAACCAGCATCGCCAGGCTCTGATGGGCATCGTTTGCAATGGCGACACAGCCCATCGGCCGGATCACGCCGACGGTGATCTGGCCATTCCGGATCAGCTCAGCGATGTTTGATAGGGATGGGAGACCGGTCACGGGCTTCTCTACGCTGCGAGATCGAGATTCTTCGACAAGTTTGTTATGACGTTCCACGGCAGTAGCTCCTCGATATGCTTGATGGGATGATCCGCGATGCGCTCCAAGACATAGCGCAGGTATGCTTCCGGGTCCATACCGTTCAGCTTGGCCGATGCGACCAGTGAATAGATCGCGGCAGCGCGTTGCCCACCTGAGTCAGAGCCGGCAAAGCGATAATTCCGGCGGCCAACAGCGATAGCCCTCAGGGCTCTTTCTGCGGCGTTGTTGTCGATCTCGATCCGGCCATCGTCGCAGTAACGCTGCAGTGCATTCCACAGCGCAAGCGCATAGCGGATCGCACCCGCAGTGACCGACTTGGGAGAGAGTTTTGCCAAAGACTCTTCGAGCCAGGTGCGCATAGCGTCCAGCAATGGCCGTGCTTTTTCGGCGCGTATTTTTTGCCGCACCTCTGGAGGCCGTCCGCGAATCTCTTTTTCAATCGCATACAAGGCGGCGATGCGTTCCACCGCTTCGATGGCAATTGGCGACTGATGCGCCTCGACCAGGTCATAGAACTTGCGGCGAATATGCGCCATACACGGAGCCTCTTGAATGGTCCCGTCCTTATACAGCTTGTCAAAACCGGCGAAGGCATCGGCTTGCAAAATGCCTTGAAACTTGGTCAGATGCTGTTGCGGATGCTCCCCTCTGCGGTTGGGCGAGTATGCGAACCAGGCCGCCGGTGCATCCAGTGATCCCGCAGGGCGGTCATCGCGAACGTAGGTCCAGAGACGCCCCGTCTTGGTCTTGCCGTTGCCGGGAGCAAGCACAGGCACGGGCGTATCGTCTCCATGCAGTTTTTCCGCAGCCATCACATAACGCCGCAATGCCTCGACCAGTGGAGATAGCAGCTTGCTGCTCCCGCCTACCCACTTGGCCAGTGTGGAGCGCTCCAAATCGACGCCCACTCGCGCGTAGATGTCGGACTGTCTCAACAAAGGCAAATGATCACAAAACTTCGCGGTGAGCACATGGGCCAGCAGTCCAGGTCCGGCAAGGCCGCGCTCCACCGGACGGCTTGGCGCGGGCGCTTGCAGAATCGTGTCGCATCTGCTGCAGCACATCCTGGGGCGCACATGGCGGATCACCACAAAGCTGGCCGGTATATACTCCAGCACTTCGGAAGCATCTTCGCCAAGCTTCTTCAAAGTGCCGCCGCAATCGGGGCAGTTATCTGCAGCGGGCATATGCGTATGCACTTTGCGCGGCAGATGATCCGGCAGTGGACGCCGCCTTCTGTCCGGGGCTTTTGCGGGTGAAGATGAATCCTTGGCAGGAGGTTGGCTCTCTGTCAGCGCAGCATCTTCGGCGCGGCGGACTTCCAACTCTTCAAGCTGAAGTTCCAGTTGCTCGATCTGTCGCGTGACCTTCTCTGAACGGCGACCAAACTGCATGCGCCGCAGCTTGGCAACCAGCAGCTTCAGATGTTCAATCTCGTTGTCGCTGGAGAGAATTTGCAGTTGCTGCGCGACGATGATCGCCTTCAATGCATCTGGTTGCAGGGTGTCCAGATCGGGCATCGTGGCGGAGGCGGCAACCATGAAGATAGTATGCCATAACTTATAACTCATGCGGGGAACAGAGTTATCTATCTTGCATCGTTTCGGTAAGTTATCTTCACACTTCCATCAGCGGAGCGGAGGTGCGCGCCGGCCTTCTCCAATCAATGCCCTCGCACAACATCGCGAGCTGCGCCCGCGTCAGCGAAATGCTTTTGCTCTCCGCCTTCGGCCACACGAATCGGCCTTATGTTGAGTTGCCGTAATGTTGTGCAGTTGGGTTCTTCGAAGGCTATATGGAACCCAGGAAACTCGTG
>CAZPZL010000477.1:0-2268 GCA_964590925.1 uncultured Granulicella sp. | reverse complement strand
GGGAAGGCTGTCTGGATTCGTTGAAGCGTGAGTCAGGAGACCGGCCAGATGCCAACCAGGCTTGATCCAGCTTCGATGGGAGAGCTGGAGAGCGTTCCCCTGTCGGTCAGATTAGCACCGGCGATGTGAAAGCTGCCTACACAATCAATCCCGCTGCTGTCTGCGGTGGAGTTCGACTCCACGGTCAGAGGTGCTGATGCAGAAGAGAGACCGCAAGTCGGTCACGCTCGTTCTCGGCGGTGTTCGCAGCGGCAAGAGCCACTGGGCACAAGCGCTTGCCGAAAACTTCGAGCGTGTGGCCTATGTTGCAACGGCACAGGCGCGCGACCAAGAGATGGACGCGAAGATCCGACGCCATCAAGCAGATCGCCCCGCACACTGGCAGACTCTGGAAGAACCGCTGGAACTAGCGCAGGTCCTCATTGACAACGGAGAGAAATTCAACCTAATGCTGGTTGATTGCCTGACTGTGTTTGTCTCCAATCTTATAGAGGCCGATATGACCGATGCGACCAGCATGGAGCGGCGCCTCGATGCCCTTTTAGAAGCGCTGCGCTTGGTTCCTGTAGCAGTGGTATTGGTTTCCAACGAAGTTGGCAGCGGTGTGGTTCCGCCCTATCCAGCGGGCCGAGTCTATCGTGACGCGCTTGGAGAACTGAATCAGCGAGTAGCCGCGATTGCCGACAATGTGGTGCTGATGGTGGCAGGACTTCCTCTGGTGCTCAAAGGCAGTATCGGAGTTCGGCCATGATTACCTTCATGGTGGCTGGAACCGCGAGCGGCGTAGGCAAGACAACGGTTGCGCTGACGCTGATGGCGATGTTGCGCGAGCGCGGCCTGCGTGTGCAGCCATTCAAGTGTGGGCCGGACTTCCTGGACACAGGGCACCACAGCGCCATCTGTGGGCGGGCGTCGCGCAACCTGGATACATGGATGTTGGATGGCGAGGTAAACCGCGCGATCTTTTCGAACGGAATCCGTAATGCCGATGTCGCGATCGTCGAAGGCATGATGGGACTCTACGATGGCGTTACTGGTAGCGGCGAAGTTGGAAGCTCAGCGCAAATCGCGAAACTCCTGGCTCTACCTGTCGTACTGGTGATAGATGCTGGCAAGAGCGCGCGCAGCATTGCCGCTGTGGTGAAGGGCTTCGAAAGTTTTGATCCCGAGGTGCGCTTTGCGGGTATCGTACTGAATAATGTGGGAAGCGACCAGCACTATCGCCTTCTCGAAACTGCGATTCTTTCGGTTACTGCGACGCCGCTGCTGGGCTATCTGCCAAAGAACGCGGCAATCGCGATTCCTGAAAGACATCTGGGACTGCATACAACGGAAGAAACAACGTCGGCGGATAATCGGCTGGCTGTATTTGCGCAAACAGGACGGCATCATCTCAACATTACGCCGCTGTTGGAGCTTTTGTGGTCGGATGCCGCGGCGGAGAGCGAAGCCATCCCGGTTTCATACCCTGAACAGGCTCACGTGCGCATAGGCGTTGCGCGGGACAAGGCATTCTCGTTCTATTACGAAGATAATTTTGATTTGCTTCGGGAGAACGGCGCTGAGATCGTGGGGTTCAGCCCCTTGTCGGATGCAGGGCTTCCGCAGAATCTCGACGCTCTTTATTTCGGCGGAGGGTACCCGGAGTTGTATGCGGATGAATGTGGCCGCAATATTACGATGAGCAGCGCCATTCGTGCGTTTGCGGAATCAGGCAAGCCGATATATGCCGAGTGCGGCGGCATGCTCTATCTGGGGCGGGCTCTGACAACGCTCGATGGGTGCTGTCACGCAATGGTCGGAGTGCTTCCAATGGAGTTTGAAATGACGCCGCGGTTGGTGAACTTTGGCTATGTCCATGTCGAACTCGTCGAAGAATGCTTGCTCGGCGGTAGGGGGACGCAAGGGCGTGGTCACAGCTTTCACTGCTCGCGCGTCCTGCCTGGCACACATATGCCGTCCGCGTACCGGCTAAAGTATACCCTCTCCGGAAAAGAAGAAATGGAGGGCTGTCAGTACAAGAATGTGCTGGCCAGCTATGTCCATCTTCATTTTCGGGGTAACCCCGCAATGGCCACCTCACTGGTTACAGCCTCGTTGCGAGCGCGCTCCGTGGAGGTGCAGGTATGAAACGACTTTGCGTATGGCTTTTCTTCTGTGTTGCACTTCCCACATGCAATGCTCGGACTGTTCAAGATCAACTGGGGCGCACAGTCCAGGTTCCCGAGCATCCGCACCGGCTGGTCTGTTTGATGCCGAGTGTTGTGG
>CAZPZL010000476.1:0-2286 GCA_964590925.1 uncultured Granulicella sp. | reverse complement strand
ACCACTTCGCCCAAACGCAGCTCATCGTCACCTGCCACAGCCCCGAATTCATCAAGGACATCCAGCAGCAGCTAACCGCGCAGCGGCGCAGCGATTGCCAGGTCTATCTATTCCGCAACCATGACGGCAACTACCAGCCCAGAGTGACCGGCAACGTCTCAAGCAAGAACTACGTGGTGAAGGCCCGTGCGTCAAAAAACGCGCTGGATGACCGCGAGGCCTTGGCGTCGTCGCGGCAAGCGCTCGAGATGTTTTCGGAAAGGACTTGGCGCTGGCTCGCCAGCCATGACCTGGGCGTGTTGAACTTGCAGCTTGCTGGCGTCGGCGCGGAGCCTAGTTTGCGCAATCTCTGCGAAGCTCTCATGAAACGGCTCAATGATGCGACGACCTTCACCCACGCCAACAAACCGCTACTGGTGGCCGCATACAGCCGAATTCTCGGCATTCCGGCCGCCAATCTTGTGTGGACCTACTTGAACAAGGGCACACACGAAGAAGCGAACCGGGATGACTTCGATGCTGTCTTGGTGGAGTCTGTGATTCAAACGCTTGAAGAGCTCGACGGTCTTGACCTTCGGCCCGGGCGGTAGCGCAAGTTCCAAGTCTGCTCATACGCGAATCTATCAGGGGCAGTCGTGCCCGGTCACACAATTTGCCTGCAATCCACTGATTGGGAATGATAAGTCGGCATGGCGACTGGAATCTCACAACCAAGCTGAGGTTGAGGATGGCCGGCGCAATCGGCGTTTCCCGTTAGCGATTACAACAGTCTAGGCAGCCTGTTCAGGTGCTTTTCTCTCAGGAGACGGATACTTGCCTGGAAGGACTGGCTTTCATGCGGAATGCTGACATCGTCAGAGAGATTAGCCGCCGTAAAATAAGACTATGGCAGATAGCTTCACGCACGCTAGCCCCTCAGCGCCCTCGCAAAAGGATTACCTGCCGCCGGGCTCATGGCCGCCACCACTGGCCCATTGCGGAGACCCGCTCGCGCAAGCGACGGACGAATGGGTGACCGTCTGTGAGGTTACCAGCGAGCCCGCCAATGGCTATAAAGGCAATCGTTTTCTGTACACGGCGCTGGTGCCGTCCAATGAACTGAGCGCGGTTCTGGCGGTCGAGGGTGGTATACACAACAACGTCAGCGTTGGCGGTTTCCAGCGCATCTTCGGGCCGAACGGCCAGTATTCACCTCAATTCTGGATCGATGGAGCTAACGGAAAAAGGTATGAGAGCCTGATCCACAGTTGGGATAACCATAAGCAGCTCATCCTGCTCCCGGACGATGGCTTCCTCATGGCCTATCAGCTTGCTCCGCGGATTCTTGCGGACGGCACTATGTGTTGGGACGATCTTGATCGGCCAGTTTACGACGTGGTTCGCGCGCTGCCACTGTCGCACTATGCCGGCGCGGACGGTTACTCTACAGCCCGCATCTCGGTGCGCCGCGATTATCTCGAGGACTATCTCAGCCGAAAGAACTGTGTCGCTGTCGCGACTTTCTTCGACGAGCGCTATTCGCTCGATGATCCCGAAGTTGGAAAACTGATTCAGCAGAGCGGATTCAGCGTAAAGCAGCCCGGACGCCAGCTTTGGTTCAAGCCGATGCAGTTGGAGTTCGCCAGCCAGATCTCCCAGGTATCGGCGTGCGCAACGCTCCTGGTGCCCAAGGGTAAGCCCATCTCAGACCCGGTTGAAGAAGACCTCCTCTGGCCCGATCGAACCACTCCGGTCAAAGGACGGGGCAAGGGAACTTTTGATCTTATGGAGCTCGCCTATGTACGCGATGGGGTTCTGCGCGAGTACGAGCAGCGGCCGGAGTATGACATTTCTCCAGAAACCGGATCGGTTTCTTACGAGAGCAGATGGGCCGTGGGGTATGTGTGTCGCCGCGGCCGGAATCACCTTGAACTCGAACTGAGAAAACTCTACGAAGGGGCTACGTTCGAAGTCATCAAGCACTTCCACGGGTTCGCGGTTGCCTCGACTGCGGTTGCTGCCGATCGGAAGGTCCATGGGGATCGGAATATCGGCGTTCGAGCCAAGGAGCTGGTGACGGCCTATCTCGAGCTCACCAATACTTTGGCGCTGGTCTCGGAGAATCTCGGGCTGGTCTTTACGCAGCAGGATATTGGTCAATTCGAGAGCGCCAAGGTGAAGCACCACGGCTGGTGGACGCTTCCCGAGTTCAAAGGTCTCGGACATCTCGCGCTCGAGACGATGCCACTGACAGATCTCCTCGATCGGTCGAAAGATATCTTCAATCTCCTTCAGCGATGGCAGAAG
>CAZPZL010000475.1:0-2302 GCA_964590925.1 uncultured Granulicella sp. | reverse complement strand
TGTGCGCCTTCATGATGAAGTAATTCAGCATCTTCTCGGTGTGGCGGAAGTCGGCTATGACGCCATCCTTCATCGGCTTGATGGCAATGATGTTGCCCGGCGTGCGCCCGAGCATCTCCTTCGCCTCTTTGCCCACAGCCTCGACCTCATTGGTCTGCGTATTGACCGCGATGATCGAGGGCTCGTTGACAATGATGCCCTTGCCATGTGCGTAGACAAGCGTGTTGGCGGTTCCCAGATCGATCGCCAGATCGTTTGAGAACAGGCTGAACAACGAGCGCATATTGTGGATGCGCGAGTACCGCATTTGATAACCGTTTGAAGACATTGAATTAATTCAATCCTAAGAAACTCAATCCCTATTGTACGACTTGCCGCCGCGGGTTGCCGAAGAAGACTGCTCCGGCTAGCCGCCGAAGCCGAGTGAGGCCCCGCACATGAGCATGACAATACACTATCCAGCGACGCTTTACATCTACTTGTGTTGCAATGCTTCACACTCCAGTTCCAATCGCGGAAGCGTCCGCCGACCTCAATTCACCTCTGCCGAATTCAAATCCGCTGCATCACGCCCGCGTGAAGCGCGTCTTCTGTTTCTCTCCGTGGCGTTCGAGCGCGAGCTCAATCAGCCGGTCGATAAGCTCTTTGTACGATACGCCGCTCGATTGCCACAGCTTGGTGTACATCGAGATTTTGGTAAATCCGGGAAGGCTATTGATCTCATTGACGAAGATGCGCGTCTTGGATTTTTTCTTTCCCTTGCCGCCTGACTTGCCCTTACCGCTGGACTTCGGTTCCATTAGGAAGTCTACTCGGGCAAGCCCAGAGCAGTCACAGGCTCGAAATGCGTCGAGTGCCATCTGGCGAATCTGCTTCGACTCGGCTGCTGTGAGGCCAGCGGGGATGATAGGGATCGATGGTTCTTCGGGCGAGTCTGCGTATTTTGACTCGTAGTCGTAGAACTCCTTGTTGGGTACGATCTCACCGACCACCGAGGCCTGTGGTTGGTCGTTGCCGAGGATGCCAACCTCAAACTCGCGCGGCTTGCCCGCGCCGCCGACGCCCTGTTCGACGACAATCTTGCGGTCGAAGGTTGCGGCCAGATCCATCGCCGCAGCCAACTCGCCCCGCGCATGGACCTTGCTGATTCCGACAGACGAACCCAGATTCGCCGGTTTGACGAAGAGCGGATACTCCAGCGACTTTTCGATCAGTCGCGTCGCATGTTTTGCATCGGCCTGCCATTGGCTGCGTAGCAGCGTGACATGTTGCGTCTGCGGCAACCCTGCAGCGGCAAATAGCCGCTTCATCGCGTCCTTGTCCATCGCTGCCGAGGAGCCCAAAACCCCCGACCCGACGTAGGCAATATCAGCCAGCTCAAAGAGTCCCTGAATCGTTCCATCTTCGCCAAAGGTTCCGTGTAAGACGGGAAAGATGACATCGATGGATGCGGTCAGAGCGTTGTCCGGTTGCGCCAGTTGCGCACCCGCGCTGAGCTGCGCCGAGTCCTTGCGCACAGGCGCGGGCGGAATCTGCAAAGGCTCGCCGGAGCGCAGAACGGCAGCGGCAGCGGCGAACTCAGCCTCTTCTTCGGCTACATCTTCATCGTCGCTGTCCGCTGTGTCGAGAGCTTTGGTCTTGGAGGGCGCGTCGAGAAGGTATAGCGCTTTGGCACCAGTTAGCCAGCGCCCCTGCTTGTCGATAGCAATCGGCACGACCTCGTACTTCTTGCGGTCGATGGCCTTGAGAACAGATGCGGCCGACAGAAGCGAGACTTCATGCTCGCCCGAGCGACCGCCGTAAAGAATCCCGATGCGTAGTTTTTTCTTCATGGCGTCTGGTTAAGAGAGTACGACGAAATGTCCCGGGAAGCACAGCGCGAGTCGCTTAAATTCTGGTTTATCGTTCTTTATGGTTAACCTGATTCGGGAAGGCAGACAACGTAGAACTGATCCCATCTGATCGTGTCCAGAAGGGATCAGTTCTTGTTTGAAAGGTTTTCCAACATCTACTGTTGTAGCGTAAGGTCGTCCGCCAGCCGGAAGTGGATAATCGATTCGGACGGAATAACTATGTCACGATTACCGGTCATCCCACCCAGCGCCGTCCCAGCGCCACCACCGGCCAAGCCCCCGATCAGCAGTCCTGTTCCGCCCGACGCCACGCCACCGATCAGCATTCCCAGGCCGCTTCCGCCACCGATGAACGCCGCAGACCGCTTGCCCTTCCCCTTCTTGGTGCGCGTCATGTCGCGCGTCTCCAGCGGATAGCGCGTCCCATTCAGCGTCAGCGAGGTCAGCCG
>CAZPZL010000474.1:0-2306 GCA_964590925.1 uncultured Granulicella sp. | reverse complement strand
CGGCGAAAAGCGCCAGGGCGTGGTCGGCCTCTTCCAGCCTGGGCTGCCCGGCGAGCAGACACCTGGCCTCTCGGTGCGCTTCATGGGCATCGATCGCAACTCGATTGCGTCGTATCTGGTCTCGCTCTACTGCTCGGCCGCCGTGCTGACCGAAGACGCGTTGGGCGTGCTCGAAAACATCGAGGTCGGAAACTATCATGAGTACAAGTGAGCCTCGCTTTCAATTCGACGAGGGCGCAGTGGCGCAGGCGAAGTCGGCGGTAGGAGCGACGTTGCCCGACGTCGCCACGCTGACCCAGATGGCCAACGAGTTCTTCCGCGCGCTGCCGAATCAGGCCGCCAATGCTGGCGATTTCAGCTCTGCGGGAGCGGCTGTGCCTGCTGCAATTCCCGGCACGGAGATGCGTCAGCCGCAGTTTGGTGCGGCTGCATTCTCTGTTCCTGCGCTGCCATCTGTTGACAAGATTCCCAGCGAGGCCGATCTCGCGCGCCTTGCTGGCTCTGGATTGCCGACGAATTATCCGGCGGAGATTGCAGGATTCACGGGAACGCCAACGCTCTCTCCGCTCAGTGTTAATGCGCCTTCCACGCCATCGCTGCCATCGCAGGCTGCAATCGCGCAGAACGCCGCGCCACTGGCAACGACCTCTCCGTTCAGTCTTCCGCTGCCGGACTTCGATCTTGCCTTCCCGAACTTCGAGGCACCGCTGCCGACGATTCCACCGCTCGCCGCGCTAGGTACGGAGGACTTCGCGCAGCAGTCGCTGAACGCATTTTCTCCGCTCTACTTTCTCGAAGGTGCAGGCGCGCTCTCGCAGCCCATCGCATCGACGACCCATCCGGCAACGCAGCAAACAACGCAGGCTTTTGCGCCAACCCTCTCTCCGAATCTTGGACTCATTCATCGCCAATTCGATGTCACTTCGATTCGCAGAGACTTTCCCATTCTCAACGAGAAGGTGCATGGAAAGCCGCTGATCTGGCTGGATAATGCAGCGACGACACAGAAGCCGCAGGCTGTGATCGATCGCCTCTCGTTCTTCTACGAGCACGAAAACTCCAACATTCATCGCGCTGCGCACGAACTCGCCGCTCGCGCAACCGACGCCTATGAAGACGCGCGCAGCAAGGTCGCAGGCTTCCTCAACGCGCCGTCCTCGAAGGAGATCGTCTTCGTGCGCGGCGCAACAGAGGCGATCAATCTGGTCGCGCAGAGCTGGGGCCGACAGCACATCGGCAAAGACGACGAGATCGTCATCAGTTGGATCGAACACCACGCCAACATCGTGCCGTGGCAGATGCTGGCGGCAGAGAAGGGCGCACGGCTGCGCGTCATTCCCGTCGACGACAGCGGACAGATACGCCTAGACGAATATGAGAAGCTGCTGAACTCACGCACCAAACTCGTCTCATTCACGCAGGTCTCGAACGCGCTCGGCACCATCACGCCCGTCGAGCAGATGGTCGAGATGGCGCATCGTTACGGCGCGCGCGTGCTGGTCGATGGAGCGCAGGCGGTCTCACACATGCGCGTTGACGTGCAGCAGCTCGACCCGGACTTCTACGTCTTCAGTGGCCACAAGGTCTTCGGCCCGACCGGTATCGGCGTCCTATATGGCAAGGCAGATGTGTTGGCCGATACTCCTCCGTGGCAGGGCGGAGGCAATATGATCGCCGACGTCACCTTCGAGAAGACGCTCTATCAGCCGCCGCCATTCCGCTTCGAGGCGGGCACGGGCAACATCGCTGATGCGGTCGGTCTGGGCGCGGCCATCGCCTATCTCGACACCATCGGCATGGAGAACATCGCGCGCCACGAGCACGAGTTGCTACTCTACGCGACGCAAGAACTGCAACAGATCCCCGGCCTCTGCATCATCGGCACTGCCAAAGAAAAGGCGGGTGTGCTCTCCTTCGTCCTTGAAGGCCACCGCACCGAAGACGTCGGGGCGGCGCTCAACCGCGAGGGCATCGCCGTACGCAGCGGCCACCACTGCGCTCAGCCCACGCTGCGCCGCTTCGGACAAGAGACCACCGTTCGCCCCTCGCTCGCCCTCTACAACAACTACGAAGACATCGACGCAATGACTGTCGCGCTGCGCAGACTGAAATAGCTTTACGCATAAGGCTGACGCTGGTTGTTTGATCTTGAAGGTGTTGCGGTCGTAGTAGAATCTGACTTGTGCGACAGAATAAATCTGTCGGCGCAACTCTCAAGTAGACGACGGCAGAAGTGATCCAGAGATTATCGACCCCACAGAACTTGACTGTTTTAGCCTATGAGGCCATCAAGCGACATATTCTTG
>CAZPZL010000473.1:0-2311 GCA_964590925.1 uncultured Granulicella sp. | reverse complement strand
CGAGGAACTGCATCTCGACGGTGACGGTGCCGTCGCCCTCGCAGGTGTCGCAGCGTCCGCCGGGGACGTTGAACGAAAATGCACCGGGGCCGAAGCCACGGCGTTTGGCATCGGGCTGCGAGGCGAAGAGGGTGCGGATCTCGTCGAAAGCCTTGATATAGGTGACTGGATTCGAGCGTGGAGTGCGACCGATGGGCGACTGGTCGACGAGGATGACCTCGTTGAGATGCTGCGTTCCGACAAGCGAACGGAAGAGATTGGTCGGCTCGGGCGCGGAGGAATCTGGCTCGCGGTGCAGCGCCTGTAGAAGTGCGCGGTAGAGAACCTGATGGATGAGCGTCGACTTGCCGCTGCCACTGACTCCGGTGACGCAGCAGAGGAGGTTGAGAGGGATTTCGACGTCGACGCCACGCAGGTTGTGGATGCGAGCACCAGTGAGAAGGAGGCGCTCGCGACCGGGCTCGCGGCGAAGGCGCGGGATGGGGATGGTGCTGCGACCAGAGAGATACTTTCCGGTTATGGAGGTGGGATTGGCCGTGACCTCGGCGACGGAGCCTGCGGCTAGGAGATGGCCGCCAAGTTCGCCCGCGCCGGGGCCGAGGTCGAGAAGATAATCGGCGGAGCGGATGACGTCGGGGTCGTGCTCGACGACGAGGATGGTGTTGCCGAGATCGCGCAGGGAGTGCAGGATGCGGATCAGCTTGGCTGTGTCTCGCGGGTGCAGACCGATGGATGGCTCGTCCAAAACATAGAGCGCACCGACGAGTCGGCTGCCGAGCGATGTGGCAAGCTGAATGCGCTGCGACTCGCCGCCGGAGAGCGTCGAGCTGAGGCGGTCGAGGGTGAGATATTCGAGGCCGACCTCAATGAGGAAGTGAATACGCTGGCGAACCTCTTCGAGGATCTTTCCGGCAATCTCGCTCTGCGCGGGGGTGAGTTGGAGGTTGTCGAAGAAAGCCTGCGCGGCGGTGATGGTGAGCGCGGAGACGGCGCAGATATTTTGGTCGTTGATGAGGACGGCACGAGCCTCGGCGCGCAAGCGCTGGCCGTTGCAATCGGGACAAAGCGCGTAGCCGCGGTAGCGTGAAAGGAAGACGCGGACGTGCAGCTTATATTTTTTTCGCTCCAAGGCTGCGAAGAAGCCTCGCACTCCGGCATACGCGTTGCCGCCGTTCCAGAGCAACTCCTGTTGAGCAGGATCGAGATCATAGTAGGGGACGTCGGTGGGTATAGCGGCTGACTTGGCGAAGCGAATCATCTCGCCGTGGAAGGGACGATACTTTGGCGTGGTCCACGGCGCGACGGCTCCCTGTGCAAGGGTGCGACTGCGGTCGGGGATGATGAGGTTTGGATCAAAGTCGACCGTGTTGCCGAAGCCTTGGCAGCGCGGGCATGCGCCGTAAGGATTGTTGAAGGAGAAAAGGCGCGGCTCCGGCTCGCGGTAGGCGCGATGGCAAGTGGAGCACTCGAAGGCTGCACTGTATCTGAGATGCGCGGACGCTTCGCATTCATCGCGCGGCACGGTGTGGAACTGAACCTCGCCGCTCTCGCGATAGCCCGTCTCGATGGCGTCGACGATGCGGGCGCGAGCATCGGGGCCGATTGCAAGGCGATCAATAAGAACAAAGATGGGTTGGTCGAAATCAAGCTCAAGGAGAGACTCCGGAGTGGAGAACTCGACGATCTTGCCGGATTGATTTTCTATTTGTTGATACAGACGGTTGTAACCACGGCGACGAAGTTCGCCGAGACGATCTTTGAGCGTATCGGTCAGATTGAATGTGACATTGTGAGCTGCATTCTTCGCAGACTTCTTTGCTGCGGATTTCTTTGCGGGCTTTGCTGGCTCGGCGACTTCGACCGTGGAGGGCTGCAGCGGCTCGAATTTAATCTCGGCGCGAGTGATTGGGAACAACGCATAGGCACGGGTGGATTCGGGCAATGCGAGCAGCACGGCAACAATCTCGTCAACCGTGTCGTGGCGGACGACGCCGCCGCAGTGCAGGCAGGTAACAGTACCGCAGCGCGCGTAGAGCAGGCGCAGGTAGTCGTAGATTTCGGTGGCTGTGGCGACGGTGGAGCGCGGGTTGCGCGTCGAGTTCTTCTGCTTAATAGCGATGGCAGGAGCGAGGCCGTCCATAAAATCAACGTCGGGCTTCTCGATGCGTTCGAGGAACTGACGTGCGTATGCGGAGAGTGATTCGACGTAGCGGCGCTGACCCTCGGCGTAGACGGTATCGAATGCGAGCGAAGACTTGCCCGAGCCGCTGACTCCGCTGACGACGGTCAGCGCGTTGTGGGGGATGTCGAC
>CAZPZL010000472.1:0-2316 GCA_964590925.1 uncultured Granulicella sp. | reverse complement strand
GTCGCGCTGAACGCAATCGACAATCTGAAGGTGACGGCGGGCTCACACCGACGCGCTCTGTTGGTCGAGGTGATGGGGCGGAACTGCGGCTATCTGGCGCTGATGTCGGGCATCGCCGGAGGAGCCGAGGCGATTGTCATCCCCGAGGTCGAGCTGGTGCCGGAGCAGTTGGCCGAGCGCATCCAGGATGCGTACGAGCGCGGCAAGCCGCATGTGATCGTCGTGGTGGCCGAGGGCGCAAAGTACAACGCCGAAGGACTCTGCCGCTACTTCAATGAGCATGGCCTGCTACTTGGCTACGAGTTCCGCTCCAGCGTACTGGGCTATGTACAGCGCGGTGCCGTGCCGACCTGCGCCGATCGCATTCTTGGAACGCGGTTGGGCGTCGAGGCCGTCGAACAGATCGTCGCGGGAAACACAGGCGTTCTGGTGGGCATCATCAACGGAGCACTGACATGCACGCCGCTGGAGAAGGTGGTCAACGGAAAGAAGCCGCTCGACCCGTGGTTCCTGAAGGCTGCGGAGATCATGGCTCGCTGAGCCTGTCATTCACAGAGAAATGATCGTTTTGCAACTGCATATTTGCATAAAAAATGGTGCAGTCGTGATGGAATCTCCTCAGGGCGAGGTGATTCCATGCGACAGGGCGAGATGCGGTTGAGGGCGGCGGGGGCGATCTTTCTGGCAGGCGCGTTGTGGGTGGGAGGCGCGCAGGCACAGAACTTTACCAGTTCAAGAGATGTGGAGCGGACGACGAGTTCGGGCGATCTGCGGGGCGCTCGTAGCGCTTCGGCTGGATTGCAGGATCATGCGGCGCGGCCTGCGGTCGAGGAGATCGTTGCGCGGATGCTGGAGAAGAACCAGGAGCGGCTGGCGGCGCTAGAGCACTACGAGTCCGAGAGGATGTACCGCGTGGAGTATACGGGGACGGGCGGCGAGCATCGCGCGGAGATTCAGGTGCGCGCCGAGTACACGGGGCCGAACCAGAAGCAGTTGACGGTGGTCTCCGAGTCGGGATCGAAGTTTATCTGCGAGAAGGTGCTGCGCAAACTGGTGGAGGGCGAGCAGGAGGCGACGGCTCAGTCCAACCGGATGCAGACGACGCTTGGCCCGGAGAACTACGACTCGGAGCTGGTGGGCGAGGAGACGGTTGCTACGGCCAATGGAGCGGTGCGGGCGTGGGTGCTGCGCGTGACGCCGAAGGTGGACAACAAGTTCACCTATCGGGGCAAAGTCTGGGTGAGTGAGGACGACTACGCGGTGGTGCGCATACAGGGCGAGCCGGCAAAGAATCCATCGTGGTGGATCAACCGGGCCAGCTTCGAGTCGGTGTATCTGCGGCGCGGCGATCTGTGGCTGCCGGCAAAGAACGTCTCGTCGAGCCATGTGCGGATCGGAGGCGAAGCGACGCTGACGATCGAGTACGGGACGTATCCGGTGGTCGCCGCGCGGGCGTTGAGGCCGGAAACGGAGAGCGCGGAGGGTGGCGCGAAGTCGGTCGCGCTGAGGTAGCGGAGCGGAGATGCAACGGAGGTAGCCAGAAGAGTATTCCCAAGAGGGGCGCGCCGGACTAGACTGCTACCATGGCGGGCAAGATGGCGACGAAGAGAAAGAAGCAGGGCGCGTATATGATCTCGGCGGTGGCCGAGATGTATGAGATTCATCCGCAGACGCTGCGGCTCTATGAGCGCGAGGGGCTGTTGCTGCCCAGTCGCAGCGACGGCAATACGCGGCTCTATACCGACGAGGATCTGGAGCGGCTGGAGTTCATCCTGAACCTGGCGCGCGACCTGGGCGTGAACATCGCGGGCATCGCGATTGTCTTGCAGATGCGCGAGCGGATGGAGGAGATGAATCGCCAGATGCAGGGTTTCGTCGACTATGTGCGCACCGAGATGCTGGCGAGGATGCAACAGCAGCAGCCGGGAGCAGGCTTGGTGCCGATGCCGCGAACGGCGTTTGTCCCGCTGAAGAGCGCGGCGGCGAAGGGTGTGCCGCTTAAGGGAGCGATTCTGGGTGGGAAGGGTTTGGCGAAGACGACAAAGGCATCCAACAAAGGATGAGCGGTTCCAGTGAGCCTGCCAAGGCTATTGGCCGTTGCCATTTGGATTAGGTGAACCCTGTATTTGACCCGCGCCATTCGGATTTTGGCCTAGGCTGTTGATCGGCTGGCCGAGTGCTCCACCACCAAGCGCGTTCGCGCCACCATTCAGTTGCGCTGCTTTGGCCAGTTGTTCAATGCGTGGGTCGTAGAGGAACTCCCAGGTCTCGTAGGTGGTCTGCTCGTTGACCACAAGGATGGATTTTCCGGTGGCA
>CAZPZL010000471.1:0-2319 GCA_964590925.1 uncultured Granulicella sp. | reverse complement strand
TCCCCGGCCGCAGCGGTCCGGCTGGCGGCACACGATACGACATGCACCCAAGACAAATACGCGAGACCTTCACTCCACTCCGCCCCAGATTCCCGTACTCCATTTCACCCTCCGCCAAAGCAGAATTGTCCGACTGTTGTGCTGAACGTCAATCGGAAGCCTTGAGCAAATCATACCCCGCCCCACTTACAGTCACCGTTCACAAAGTAATGATGCGACAACGGTCGCAATCGACCGTCCGCGAATATCTTCCTGCCGTTATCATGGACACAGTGTCTTCCCCAAAGAAAATCGCGCGGAGGTCGAGCGGGCCGGAAGATCCTCGCATCAATGAAGACCGAGATGAGCCGGATCTAGTCGCCGAGCGCGATCTAACCGTTGCGCACAAACTCCCCAGCCTGTACGACTTCTTCTCGGCTAACGGTCTGCTTTCGCGCTCTACTCTCGCCTTCGAATATCGCAAGGGGCAGTACGAGATGGCGCGCGCCATCGAGAAGGCCTTCGCCGATAAACGGCACCTGATCGTCGAGGCGGGCACCGGAACCGGCAAGACGCTTGCCTACCTGCTACCCGCCCTGCGCCTTGCCCGCGAGACCAACCAGCGCATCATCATCTCCACCGGCACAAAAAATTTGCAGGAGCAGCTTTTCTTCAAGGATGTACCTTTTCTGGAGTCGCTGCTTGGCCCGCTGAAGGTTTGTTATATGAAGGGCCGCAGCAACTACCTCTGCAAACACAAGCTGTACGCGCTGCGCGATTCTCCGCTGCTGACCGGGCTGGAAGAGGTTGGCCAGTTCCACGCCATCATCGCTTGGGAGAAGACCACCGCGACCGGCGACCGCGCCGAGATCGATTCTCTCCCCGAGTCCTCTGGTCTCTGGGGGAAGATAGACGCGCGTGGCGAGGCGTGCCTTGGCCAGTCCTGCCCTGACTGGGAAAGCTGCTTTATCACCACGATGCGTCGTAAAGCTCTGGCATCCGAGATCATCATCGTCAACCACCATCTCTTTTTCGCCGACATGGCGATCAAGCTGCAGGCCGGAGCCGCACCCGACGCTGGGGTTCTGCCCTCCGCCGCCGTCGTCATCTTCGACGAGGCGCATGAGTTGGAGGAGATCGCCAGCAACTACTTCGGTATTGGCCTCAGCACCCAGCGCTTCGACGAGTTGGCCCGCGATGTAGACACCATGCTCAAGGCCAAGCAAGCCTCCAGCCCTTCCATTGAGAGCGCCACGGCAACTCTGCGCGAGCGAGCGCGACTCTTCTTTGCCGCACTGCCGACCAGCACAGAACTCAGCGCCAACGGGCTGGGTCGAATGCCCTTTGAATCCCGCGCCGAGTTTCTCGAAGAGCGCGGCGACACCTACACCGGAGCGCTCAACGCCCTGACTCGTCTCGAAGGCGAACTGGAGCGCATCAAGGGCGTCGATGAGGCTCCTGGCCTGCGCAAGCGCACCCTCGAGATCGCCGCGCATCTTAAGTTCCTGCTCGAATCGCAGGATATCAACACCGTCTTCTGGATCGAGCGACGTGCGGCGGGAGGTGTACGCAACCTCGCCCGCGCCCCCGGCTTCGCCAGCTACCACACGCATCTGCAGGCCACGCCGATTGACGTCTCGCAGCTCATGGCTTCGGCGCTGTTTGACTGCTACAACTCGGTGGTGCTCACCTCGGCCACGCTCACCGTCGCCAGCAGCGAAGACTCCACTGGCTTCGAGCACATCTCGCGGCGGCTGGGCCTGACTCTGGCGCGCGAGCTCGTCGTCCCATCGCACTTCGACTACCCGCGTCAGGCGCTGCTCTACCTACCAACGGGAATGCCCAACCCCAACGAGCCGGAGTTTTTCGAGCAGGCCGCAGAACGCACCCGCCGCGTGCTGGAGATCACCCAAGGCCGAGCCTTCTGCCTGTTCACCAGCTACGCGCAGATGCGCGCCATGCACGAGCGCCTGTGCGCCGAGTTGCCCTACCCCCTGCTGCTACAAGGCTCCGCCCCACGCAACGTTATGCTCGACCAGTTCCGCGAGACGCCCAACGCGGTCCTCTTCGGCACATCGAGCTTTTGGCAAGGCGTCGATGTACAGGGCGATCAGTTAAGTTGCGTCATCATCGACAAGCTTCCGTTTGCCGTGCCGTCGGACCCGGTTGTGAAAGCCCGCATGGACGCCATCGCCAACGCTGGCGGCAACGCCTTCTTCGACTACCAAGTTCCCTCTGCCGTCATCACCCTGAAGCAGGGCTTTGGCCGCCTCATCCGCTCGCTCGAAGACCGTGGCGTCCTCATGCTGCTTGACCCACGCATCCAGCGCGCCCGCTACG
>CAZPZL010000470.1:0-2319 GCA_964590925.1 uncultured Granulicella sp. | reverse complement strand
CCGGTGCAGTAGCCGTGCTTACCCTGTTTGCACTTGCCGCAGATGTTGGAGTGGGTGGGCTTTATTGGGTTTGCTCTGGAGGTTGGTACGGTCCAATCACTTCGACGACACCTTTGCATCCGAGATGGTCATGCGCCCACTTTCGCCAGATGCGATCTTTGCGGCGCTTCGAGAACGTAGGCAGTTCGCCGTGGCATCGACCACAGAGAACTGCATTGGGATCAGGGACTATGCACATCTTGCCGCTCTTTTTGCCGTTGGTCAGGAATACCGAGCGACCACACACCGTCCGCGCCAACAGTTGAGGATGCTGTAGACGCTGCAAGAATCCATAACACGGCTCGTACCACCGAATTTCAGCACATTCTACTTTATGGATTAAGCATGAGTTCGCGGTTGTCGAGTGAACATAGGGCAGCCATTTCTTCACTGGCTTCCAGTATTCAAAACGGGGCTTCGGGCCAAGATCGGGTCGCCCCTCGATGTCAATGCCGGGCCGGAATGGTTCGTCCTTCACTTAACCCTCTCCAAATCCGTCGATGGCCGGTCTACGCGTGGACTGGAATCGCCGTCGAAAAACTCCTTGAACTGATTCCAGCGCTGACCCCAATACTCCGGAAAGGCCTCGGCCAGCGCCGCCCATCCGCCAAGACATTGAATGGCCCGCTTCGCCGCCGGCGGGATCTCCGGTACAGGCGTAACCTTGGCCTTGCCGTCGACGATGGTCACCTTCTCTTCAAGGTGGTAATTGCCGTCAGCATCAGACCGGCAGTGGTCGATGAATACCTGGGTGACCAGTTCCCACGCCTTCGCCGCCGGGCTCGGTTCGGGCACAAATCTCAGCCCAGCCATTTCTCTGATGCGCGCTATCGAACAATCCCACTTTTTGTGCGAGACCTTGATCGCGTTGCGCACGGCCTGGACGAATCGCTGTTCCCCAACTTCCTCGGCAACTTCAGCCAAGAGTTCGAGGCGCAGTTTAGCGGCCTCATCGCTCATCTTCTGTTGCGTCGGGAACGTCTCGTCAATTAACGCGCTGGCCACCGTTGCCAGTTTTAGCGAGTTCATCGAATACGCGACTGAGTTGCTTGCGTCCCTGAACATAGTCATTAGCTGGCTGTCGCCGCCAGGATTCGGAAGGTTGGTCATATCTTGCCTCGGCATACCATTTCGCAGGGTTGGGTACAAATTTGAGGTCTTCCACGGGCCATTCTTTCACGGCCATGGCGTAGAGTTCGGTGCGGGAGCGCAAGCGGCGTGCGCAGTTTACGGGTGGTTGCCGCTGCTCCATTTTCTCAAGAGCCTTGTCGATCGCGACGAGTGCTGGCATGTAGTCGTCGGGATCGAACGGTGCCAAGACGGTCGGATACTCGGCAAGAATCTCGACGCATGCAGCCATCCTTTTCGGTATTGGCTGCTCGATGACTGGCCGCAGATAACGCCGTTGATGGAGGTATGTGGAAAAATGCGGGATGAACTTTTGCTCACGGCCTCCAAGTTGTCGCCGCGCCTCTTCCGTCTTCACGCGCAGAAACTCAATCGCCTCTGCCTGGCTCCGCGGCTGGCCGTCAATCTCGCCTTGGCAGATCCTGTCCAGCGCCTCGCGGATGCGCTTCATGGCCATCTTTTTCCCGACATTAGGGCGCGGGTAGGCCTTGTAGATCGACAGTAGGACGGTTTCGGGGTAGTCGGGGGGTGGGGCGAAGAGATCAGGCATCTTCCTTCTCCACGAATCCATTCTCAGTCGCCCACTCGCGCAGTTGGTCCTCTGAGAACACGTCGTCTGGTAGAAAGTTTTCGGCGATGTACTGTCCAGCCGATTCCAAAAGCGTGCTGGAAATCAGTTCTTTGATAAAATCCTCGTCTTCTTTAGCTGTCGTTCTTCTCATTCAATCCTCCAATCGTCCCTTTCCACCGAATACCGCAACCGCGGCACCTTTTACATACACTCGTCTTCAACTCCCGAATCTCGCCGCTCATCTGCGCCGGGTTTTGCGCGTGGGGTGACGAGGGTTGCACTTCCCCTTTGCCGTTACAGGCATTGCACGTGTGCCAGAATTGGGTCATCTTGACAGTCTCCCTTCTGGCCCATCCACCAGTACGCAAAACAAAACCACAACGGCCATCACTACACCCGCAATCAATACAACCCCAAAAAGCGATAGCGCCACAACGAGGAGGCAGGCAATAACATAAACGCAGATGTGCCAGAGGATCATAGTTGCACAACCTTTCGCCCTTCCGCAGTCGGCGCCAGCACCCGGCACCCATCGCGTACCTCAGTCGTCCCGTAGAGCATCCCACCCTGCTTCAACTCCG
>CAZPZL010000469.1:0-2323 GCA_964590925.1 uncultured Granulicella sp. | reverse complement strand
ACGCCGCGCAGCAGCGCGTTGTCGATGCAGGCCGTCGTCGCTCCGTAGAAGGGTACGCGGTCCATGAATTCTACGAATGCATTCTCGACATCGATTAGATCGCGGTAGCAGTCCATATGCTCGCGGTCGAGGTTGGTAACGACTGCGAGCACAGGAGAGAGTTTGAGGAAGGAGCGGTCGCTCTCGTCGGCCTCGGCGACCAGATACTGCGAGCTGCCCAGCCGCGCATTCGAGCCACCGAGCGCGTCCACCCGACCGCCCACTACGACCGTGGGATCGAGATTTTCCTCGCCTCCGCCCGCACCCAGCACAGCTGCAATCATGGAGGTGGTGGTCGTCTTGCCGTGCATTCCGGCGATGGCGATGCCGTACTTCAGCCGCATCAGCTCGGAGAGCATCTCGGCACGCTGAATGACGGGAATCTTTCGTGAACGAGCATCCATTACCTCTGGGTTATTCGCTGGAACTGCCGAGCTGGTGACGACGACATCAGCCGCCGATACATTGCTTGCTGCATGTCCCGCGTAGACCGTCGCGCCTAACCGGACGAGGCGGTCTGTTGCGGGGGATTGGCGCAGGTCCGAACCCGAGACCGAGTAACCCATAGTCAGCAAAATTTCGGCGATTCCACTCATGCCGATGCCGCCAATGCCGATGAAGTGGATGCGGTGAGATGGAGCGAACAGAAAATGACCCGACAAAAACATGCGGAACACCCTCTCCTTGGTGGATTGTCTGGCGCGCTGGACTCGTTGCTCCGTCGTGCCCAAAGTGTACTTTACCAGTCTATGGCCGGGAAGCAGCCTGCGGAGATGAAGCAGCAGAATTCACAGGTATCAAAGCCATATCTGGTTCCGACTTCAGTTTTAACGTTCAGATCCGCAGCTGCCCCAGTTGCCCCCGCGTCGATCCGCGTTGCACAGGCGGCTTCGCCAGTCGTCGTAGCTCCGCACCGAGCAAAGGTCATTCCATTTCGTAATCCTGCGCAGATTCCAACTGCGAGTCGTGAGCCGCGTCCGCAGCCGTTTGCGCTGCCCCGATCGCCCTTTGCGCGGCACAATGTTCCCGGTCTGACGGTGATTCTATCGCCCCAAGCCGGACTGCGATAATGCCGCAGTGGCAAAGTTCCAAATTGTTCCAAGCGGACAATTTGGAACTTTGTGCATAGCGCCTCTCGTAAATCCATCATTTTATTAGGTACGGCTTTTCCGCCGTTGGCCATGGTGCACTAATGGCCGGACCAATTTTGAGTATGACGCTTGGTGTGTCCTTGGTCACACCAAGCGTCATACTCAACTGTTATTATCTGCACGCTGAGTAATGGGACGTTTTGGAAGCACTCAAAACGCTAGTTGCAAGAATTCCAACTGAGAGTTGTCGAAGGGGAGGGCTTGTGTCTGCATCTGTCAATCAATGGGAAGTGTTCTTTCAAGCCGTGAGCGCGCTGTCGCTCTTTGTCGCGTGGCTGTCCACGCGGCAGGCCGTCGCAGTCAATACAGTATCTCCGGCGATGCAACGGATCGCAGGCACAGTCAAGAGCGCGAAGCGTCACTCTAAGGCAATTGCTGCCCTTTTATTCCTGCTCTCCCCCACACTTGTCTTCGCGCAGACAGAACACTCCGGCGGAGGCGAGGCCAATCTGGTTCTGCCGGATCTGAGGAGCGTCAGCTTCGAGCACTTCGGCGGATTGAACGGACACGCCCTACTGACCATCGGTCTGCTGTTCTGCGTTGGCGGCCTATTGTTCGGTCTGGCGATCTATGTGCAGTTGAAGAACCTGCCGGTGCATCGCTCGATGCTCGAAATCTCCGAGCTGATCTATGAGACCTGTAAGACGTATCTGGTTACGCAGGGCAAGTTCATCATGCTGCTCTGGGCCTTTATCGCGGTTATCATCTCGCTGTACTTCGGCTGGCTGGCCCCGGTTCCGGGCAAATCAGTAGCGTTGACGCTGCCGATCATCCTGCTGTTTAGTCTGGTTGGCATTGCGGGCAGCTATGGCGTGGCGTGGTTCGGCATTCGCGTCAACACGTTCGCGAATTCTCGCACGGCATTTGCAGGATTGCGCGGCAAGCCGTTTCCCGTCTATGAGATTCCGCTGAAGGCTGGCATGAGCATCGGCATGTTGCTCATCTCGGTCGAACTGCTGATCATGCTCTTCATTCTGCTGTTTATTCCGGCCTCATACGCTGGCCCCTGCTTCATCGGCTTCGCCATCGGCGAATCCTTGGGTGCCGCGGCACTGCGTATCGCTGGCGGAATCTTCACCAAGATCGCCGACATCGGCGCCGACTTGATGAAGATCGTCTTCAAGATCAAGGAA
>CAZPZL010000468.1:0-2329 GCA_964590925.1 uncultured Granulicella sp. | reverse complement strand
GACTCCGCCGAAGCTGATGCCTCCGTTCCAGAGAACCGCCGCGAGCGGGACGTTGCCCACCGAGCAGACGAACGACAGTACAGCGACCAGCGGACCAACAAACGGTCCCCAGAGGCGCGTTAGCAGCGGATGCCCAGTGAGGAAGAAGGCTTGCCAGAAGCTGGTCGGCACAAAAGCCGCGAGAACGCCGGAGATGAACAGTCCCAGCGCAATGTCTGGGACCAGACAGTACCAGTCCATCCAGTAGTAGTGGCTCGTCGCGGTCATCCCGGCGGGCGAGCGCAGCTTCTGCCAGAAGGTGCCCTCGTGCAGGCTCATGTCCATGGCAGCGTGTCCCTCCATGCGTCCGGCCAGGCCACGATTGGCCTGCGCGCGCGCCGCTTCGATGATGCGCGGTCGCAGCATGGTGCGCAGCAGAACCACCAGCAGCGCAATCATGATCGGACCGCCGATGAACTCTGCCGCCATAAACTGCCAGCCAAGGATCACGCACAGCAGTACGCTCAGCTCGACAACCAGATTGGTCGAGGCAAACTGGAAGGCTATGGCCGCAATGAAGTCCGCGCCCTTGCGGAAGAGTGTGCGCGCCAGCGCCGTCGCCGCATAAGAGCAGGATGACGATGCCGCTCCCAGAGCCGATGCCTTGACGATGGTGCGCAGCGAGCTGTCAGGCAGCAGCTTCGACAGCTGCGCCTTCGAGACCACCGCCTCGATGATCGATGAGAGAAGAAAGCCGAGGCACAGCGCCCACAGAATCTGCCATGCCATGATGCCGGTCATTTCGAGGGCTTCCACAGAATGATGCAGCATGAACACGCTCCTTTGCGAGCTACTAAGTTAGATGCAGAGGCGTCCCCATCTAATGGGGCCTTGAGCTAGTTCAATTACCAATGGCTATCGAGTGTTCAATGATTGTCACCCTGACCCTGTGCGCAGCGAATGGGGAAGATTCCCCTCATTTCGTTTGTGCCGCAACACTCTATACCATCGGTGAATTTGATTTAAGTATAGAGGAGGCCGTATAGGTCGCGATACTAGAGCTGTTACGGAGACTCTAATGAAGAATGATTATTGTCATTCTGATTCCGATCCTGCTCCTGACCGAATCAAAGGGATGGAATGGGGAAGAATCCCTGCATTCTGCTCACGGCACGATAGATTACATCAACGCTGAAACCACTTTAATTGCCGCCGTTAATCCCCACTCAGTGCTAACCTTGACACATACACATGAGCCACGAACAGAAGCAGCCAACGACCACGCAGCTCGCCACAGAGCCTTCAGCAAATTTAGAAATGCCTTCCGCCAACAGCCTTCCCAAGGCGTACGATCCGTCCATTATCGAGCGCAAGTGGGCCGAATACTGGGTCGCTGAAAAACTCTTTGCCGTGCCAAGCCCTGCGACCGCTAATACTGGTGACGCTGCGCGCAGCTTTACCCAACTGCTGCCGCCGCCCAACGTCACGGGCCGCCTGCACATGGGCCACATGCTCAACCAGACGGAGATGGACATCCTGACGCGCTGGCACCGCATGTGCGGCCAGACCACGCTGTGGGTTCCCGGCACCGACCACGCAGGCATTGCCACGCAGATGATGGTGGAGCGACAACTGGCGAGCGAGGGATCCAATCGCAAGGCGCTGGGGCGCGAGGCCTTCACCGAACGGGTGTGGGAGTGGAAGCGCAAGTATGGCTCGGCGATTACCGACCAGATGCGGCGGCTGGGCGCCTCGGTCGATTGGTCGCGTGAGTACTTCACCATGGACGACCACCTCAACGTTGCTGTGAAGGAGGCCTTTGTACGCCTCTACGAGCAGGGCCTCATCTATCGCGGCAGCTACATCGTCAACTGGGATCCGGTGCAACAGACCGCTGTCTCCGACCTCGAAGTCGTGCATGAGGAGCGCCTGGGCAAGCTCTACCATATTCGTTACCCGTTTGCGGACGGAAGCGGCTCGATCATCGTCGCCACCACGCGGCCTGAAACCATGCTGGGCGACACTGCCGTCGCGGTCAACCCGGCTGACCCGCGTTACACGGCGATGATTGGCAAGAAGATCTCGCTACCGCTGAGCGGTATCGGCGGCACGGCGAATCGAGAGATTCCCATCCTGGGCGACGACTGGGCGCAGCCAGAGTTCGGTACCGGAGCCGTCAAGGTCACGCCCGCGCACGATCCCAACGACTTTGCCATTGGCCAACGACATAAACTCGCCTCGATCACGATCCTCGACATTGAGGCAAAGGTCGATCTGCCCGGTTCGCCGTACCACGGAATGGATCGCTTCGCCGCGCGGGAGAAGATTGCCGCCGACCTCGATGCAGCAG
>CAZPZL010000467.1:0-2335 GCA_964590925.1 uncultured Granulicella sp. | reverse complement strand
CGCAGACAGCGAAGTGAGAGCCAGGACTAACGCGCTTTGCGTCGCCGCTTCCTTTGGTGCTAAACGTCAGTGGCATGTGAATCTCCTTTGTTTACTACTTGATGCTTTGCCAATCTTCGGCAATTTTGAGAATCTCGGAAAGTTTGTATCCTTTGCACTCTGGCCCAGGAACAGCAGCCAATAAACGATCTAGCAACTTAGCTCTGACTACAAGTTGATCTAAGGCGTTTCCGACAATTTGTTCCCGGCTTGGCTGTTGTTTACTCATGCCGTCACCTTGTTTTCTTGTCGAACATGATCCGAGTAGTCTTGACACGTCGGTATCCCATTGCCTGAGCCAGCCGCCCCCCAACAGGACGAATACCGTTCAGCACTTCGGACATATACGTTGGTTGAAATTGCAAGGATTTGGCAAATTCCCTCAAAGTACGGGTTCCCTGCCGCCTCCGAATAATGTCTACAAGTTGATGGTTTTCAATAGCCATGACAAGACACTAGCGCAACCGTTCACTTTTGTCAAGATATTTCACGAATAATAGTTGACAAACATTCGGCGATGCGCTACCGTCTCATTCATGCAGTTCACATTCAACACGCTCGTCGGGCTGGTAATGGTCGCGGCGATCATGTTTGCGTGCAGAATGAATGGGAGGAAACGGTAATGGCAATGGTGAAAGCGCATGACGTAGCACAAGGGTTGAGGATGCTGGCGGATTCCCTCGACCGTGAGCCGGATGCAATGGTGCCAACGGTGGAAGTGGATTTCAACTGCAAGTATAGCTATCGCACTGAGGATGCCAAGTCGATGTTTCTGGCGTTGGCGAAACTTCTGCCTCATCCGTTGAGGAAGGGTGTGCAGAGTTTCGACAAGGATGCGATGGAACTCAGGTTTGCCCACGATGCCATGATTGTCACCACGGAGATCAGGCGGTCGGTGGTATGCAAGGTGATCGAGCCGGAGAAGGTGATTCC
Organism: uncultured Granulicella sp.; assembly: GCA_964590925.1. Lineage (GTDB taxonomy): Bacteria > Acidobacteriota > Terriglobia > Terriglobales > Acidobacteriaceae > Edaphobacter. The sequence continues at coordinate 1,363 of CAZPZL010000467.1, read as the reverse complement.
AGCGGTCTACGAGTGCGAACCCTTGCTGTCCGTGGACGAGGAAGCAGCGTTGCCGGTGACGGCATGAAGCAGATCACTCCAGCGATGCTGGCAGGCGAGGATACGCCGCAGGGCCAGCACTTCTACCGCGAGTTGGCGGACGCGCTGCATCCCGAAGGTTGCAAGTGCCACGACCGTAGCGGCTCGTGCTCGTGGTGCTACATCTACTATGACGGCCTAGACGATGAGGAAATCGCCATTGTCGAGGAAGAGATACGGGAAGAGGCGGCTAGGAATAGCCAGTTTGGAGTTGGGGCATGACGCAGGAGGGGAAGATGGGCGAGTGGATTAGCGTTGAGGAACGGTTGCCGCAACTCAACCAGCGTGTCCTTGCGTGGCGGGGGAGAGGGCCGATACTTTTGACCTATGATGCTTTCGCAGAGGAGCACCACTGGTGGAACGATGGAAGACAAGTCACTCACTGGATGCCGTTGCCATCCCCGCCTAGCGCGGAGAAGGAAGAGCGATGAGCGACGAGATGATGGGAACAGCGCACCTGTATGTACCGAAGGCGCAGTACGATGCCCTCGCAGCGCGGCTAGAGGAGGCGCTGGGGGCGTTGAGATATGGCGCGGAGTTATTCGATGGTGTAGATGAATACTGCCCTACATCCTGCGACGCTGAGTTTCTACGCAAGGCCCGCGCAGTGCTGAAGGAGCGATCATGATCAAGCTAGAGGCAGGGCAAACATGGAGCAACGGGAAGACGACGCGCAGGATCACCCATGTAATCCATCGGGGAACCCCCAGCGAGATGGTCTTCTTTACGATGAAACTCGATAATTACCTCCCAGTACATGAGCGGTATTCTGCCGATTTCCGCACATGGATCGAGCGCACGAGCGCAATACAGGAGCCGAAGCCATGAAGAAAGATGAAGCAGCCAAAACGGATAGTCCGGTCGTCACCGGATTCAAGGGGTTCGACAAGAACTTGCAATGCAAAGGCTTCCAGTATGAAGTTGGCAAAACCTACACACACGATGGAGCACTGCGCCTTTGCAAAACCGGCTTCCATTTCGTAGAGAATCCCCTAGATGCGCTATCGTACTATCCTCTGCGAGACGGCAACCGTTGGGCGCAAGTCGAGGCCCAGTGCGTGTCAGCCGAGAAAGAGAAAGACAGTAAGCGCGTCTCGTCCGTGCTGAACATCAAGGCCGAGTTGACGCTGAAATCGCTCATCGACTGTGCTGTGAAGTTCACGATGAATCTGGCGAAGAGTGTTCCGTCCGGCGACTACGCGCACTCCGCCACGTCCGGCGACTACGCGCACTCCGCCACGTCCGGCAACTACGCGCACTCCGCCACGTCCGGCAACTCCGCGAA
>CAZPZL010000466.1:0-2340 GCA_964590925.1 uncultured Granulicella sp. | reverse complement strand
AGTCGAAAGGGTTGCGGGAAGGTTGATGGGCAGCAGGTAGACGATCCAGGTGATGACGGCGCCCACCACGACGCCAATCACCCCGCCAACCGCGCACAGGGTGACCGCCTCCATAGTGAACTGCGTGAGGATGGTTCGCTTGGTGGCGCCGAGGGCCTTGCGGATGCCGATCTCGCGTGTGCGCTCGGTAACCGAGACCAGCATGATGTTCATCACCCCCACGCCCCCCACCATAAGGCCGACGCTGGAGATGGCGATCATGAAGATGCGCAGGTAGCGGGTGATATCTCCCCAGAGTTTCAGAATCGAGTCGGGCCCGAAGATCTCGAAGTTGTCCTCCGCCTCCACCTTCACCTTGCGGCGGATGCGCAGCAGTTCGCGAACCTCATCCTCGACCAGCGCCTTGTTCTTCTGGTCGTCGTACTTCACGCTGACCCACAAATTCTGATCCTCGGGATGCAGGTAATGAAAGGTTCCCATGGGAAAATAAACCAGATTGTCGTTGGGATTTTTGCCGCTTCCCAGGGCCCGCTTCTCATAGTCGAGCACGCCGATCACGGTATAGACGCTGCTTTCGACGCTCACTTCCTTGCCCACCGCCGGCTCGTTGCCGAAGAGTTCTTCCCAGGTGTCGTGGCCCAGCACGCAGACATGGGCGGCGCGCTGGTCTTCCTCTTCGGTAAAAAAGCGGCCCTCGATAAAATTCAGATCCATGATGTCAGCCAGTTGAGCGGTCGAACCATCCAGGATGGTTCCGGCCACCTTCTTGCCGTTATATTTCACTGCCACGTCGCCCACGCGGAACACTGTCGTTACGTGCTGGATTGAGCCATCGACAGCCACCACATGCGGCAATGCGCGCAGCGCCGCCACGTCGCCGAGGTTCAGCTTCTTGCGCGTGAGCTGCTCTGTAGTGGGCTCCACGCCAATGACCGGCATATGGAAGATCCAGATGGTATTTGTGCCCAGCGAGCTGGCAAAGTCGGCGATGCGGTTGTTGAGTCCGCTGATGATGGAGGAGATGGCGATGACGGTAGTGACGCCGATGACGATGCCCAGGACGGTCAATCCAGAGCGCAGCTTGTTTGCCCTCAAAGTATCGAGGGCCATCTTGACCGATTCGCGAGTTTGGCCTTGCGCCATGCGCATGCAGCTTCTAGCTCCTAGCTTCTAGCCTCTAGCTAAAAGCCCTTGGTACACAAACATGAATTAAGGCAACCCTCTGCTGAGACGCTACAAATTCAACCAATTCAACAGCACGAAAAGCTAATAGCTAGAGGCTAGTAGCTAGAAGCTGCCTTTACAATTCCGCCCTCAGCGCCGCTATCGGGTCCAGCTTGGCGGCTTTGCTGGCGGGGTAAACGCCGAAGAAGATGCCTACGCCGCCGGCCAAAAAGAGTCCCAGAAACACGCTCCACACCTGCACATTGGTGGGAAAGCCGATGATGAGCGTGATCAGTTTGGCCACGCCCACTCCGCAGAATACGCCGATGGCTCCGCCAACCAGCGCCATGGTTGCGCTTTCGATGAGGAATTGCAGCAGCACATCGCGCTGCCGCGCGCCCAGAGCCTTGCGCACGCCGATCTCGCGGGTTCGCTCGGTGACTGAGACCAGCATGATGTTCATGATGACGATGCCGCCCACCACCAGCGAGATAAACGCAATACCCAGTACCACCCAGGTGAAGAGCGAGCTGATCTGCTTCCAGATACCGAGAATGGTGTCATTGGTCTCCATCTCAAAGTCATCGGGAGAGCCGGGAGCATCGTGGCGGAGTGTGCGCATCTGCACGCGCACTTCGTCTTTGGCCCGTTCCATCGCCTCGGCGCCCCCATTGGCGCGGGCGTAGATCCTTATCGAATCGTTGGCGCCGTAGGTGTGCTGGTATGCGGTGATGGGGATAATTACCCAGTTATCTTCCGAATTGCCCAGGGTTTTGCCCAATCGTTCGCCAACGCCGATGACGGTGTAGGGGATGCCGTCCACGCGGATTTCCTTGCCCAGAGGATCGCCTTCGCCCAGCAGGTTGTCCACCACGTCGTAGCCGACGATGGCATTGTGCAGGGCGTAGTCCACGTCGGAGGGGTTAAATCCGCGGCCCAGGGCGATATCGATATTGTGCAGGGCCGGCGTCGACCAGGTGTAGCCGCGCACCTCGGTATCCTTGCTGGATTTCCGGTTGTAGACGACTGTTCCCGTGGTGTAAATCGCCGCGCCTACATCGCTGCATTCGGTGCAGTTGTCCAGCACCGCCCGGTAGTCCTCCATGCGCACGATCTTGCGCTTCTGATCGCGGAAGTAATCGTCGGCGGATAAGGGTACTAAAGTTGATCGCGACA
>CAZPZL010000465.1:0-2346 GCA_964590925.1 uncultured Granulicella sp. | reverse complement strand
TCGGGCTGGGCCTTCCAGTTCGCGCTGGCGGGCGCGATTACAGCTACGGATTTCTGCCGCGGTGCACTGCGCCGAAGCTCTTCATCAGCGGAGACCACGACGAGTTTGGCCCGCGCGATCTGCTGGAGAGCGTCTGGCAGCGCGCGCCGGAACCGAAGCGAACAGTGTGGATCGCGGGCGCGGATCACTTCTTTCAGGGAACCGACGACTCGCCCGGCGCGAAGCTCGGTCGAATGCAGAGCGAGATGCGCGCGTGGCTGCAAGAGAATTTCGCACTGATCATCGCCGAGTAGTCTACCGGTTCGACTGGAAATTTTGCCAGCGGATACCCTCCCCCAGGAGCCACCTTGGATATGAAGATGAATGCGCAAATGGCCGTTTTTGTATAGTTCCACCTTCCGGCAAGGCGAAAAACTGGCAAGTGATGGCGTTTGGGTTGGCTATGAACGCGGCAGTCTACCGATCATGCACTTCTATGGGCAACCATGGAAGAGCTTGCAATGTTTTTGTCCAGATTCATCATGCGTCCAGTCCATGACGCGACCGGGCTCACCGGACACTACGACTTCGCGGTGCAACAGATCGAGCAGCCTTCGCGCGAGATTGAGGAGATGCAATACAACTGGCCAGTTGTTCCTCTCGGACTTGAACTGAAACCCGGCAAATTTCCCGAAGTCACGCTCGTCATCGACTACATCGAAAAGCCTTCGGAGAATTGATTGCGGAATACTTTTCAGTAGTGGCATTTGATGGTTTTGGTTCTCAGTACTCAGCCATAGCTGCGCACTGCATTGCGCAAAAGCAAAGGCTGATTTGTTAGCGTTTGCTGCGGGGGGATAGAAGGCGGAGGGTGAGGAGCATCGCGGGAATGAGAAACGCAAACGAGCCGAGAACCCACATGACGACCGCGCCGAGGATCTGATCGTCGAGCACGGAAATGCCAAAGGGATTGGAGTGGTCGACGTAGTAGCTATAGACGGGGCGGTCGCAGAAGGCGAGGAACGCCGAGAGCAGCGTCATCACCACATCGGATAATGCGAGGTAGACGATGGCTCCCCAGTCGTTGGGACGCGAGACGGCTGGCCAAGGACGCTGAATCGTCCACCAGAAAAGGAGCGCGGTGGAGAGAAAGCAGAGATGCTCGATGCCATGCACGGTCTCGCTTTCAAGCGCGAGATTGTAGGCAGCAGGCGCGTGCCACGAGAGGTAGGCAAGATTCATGGCAAGCCACGCAATCGCTGGCGAGACCAGCCACTCGGCTAACCTGCGCAGAGCGCGCACGCGCAGCAGTGGCCCGACGATCCGACGGACTACCAGTGCTGGTAGTCCACGCAGCAGAGGCACGACCGGCTGGCCGTGGAGAAGAAGCATCGGGATGGCAGACATCAGCAGCAGATGCTCGACCATGTGCGCTGTGAGCAGAGCATCGGCGAATCCGTCGAGCGGCGATGCGGTCGCCAACCAGAAGATCGCGAGGCCGGAGAGGAATGCCGCCAGACGCGCGGGCGTGAACTGCGCAGGGCGCGTACGCCGCAGAGCGATCCATCCGCGCAAGTAGACGACCGCCAGCAGAACGACCGCCAACGTCAATCCCCAGGGGAGATCCCAATCGGCGAGAATATCGTGCACGGCGTCGGACATTGGCTATGGTTTCTTTGAGCTACTTTAGCATCAAGAGCCTCACCTGCCGGATTGGCGTGTGAGGCTCTTGGTATTGAGTGTCGGTAGCAGGGTACTTACTACTTCGTCTTCGCCCCACCCCATTGATAGAAGAGGGAGACAGCAGCACGAAAATCGTCATTCGTGGCCGGAGAGGGAGCAATCGCCCCCGTGGCCAGACCTGTAGTTGTACTGGTATTGCTTGTCGCCAAGATGGTCATCGTCGTGACGGTAGAGCTGGTCGTTGAGGTTGTCATCATATGACTCAGACGTGCCTCCGCCCGAATGCCCCAGTGAGCGTTCAGATATAAATTGGCTCCGCCGCCAATATCCTCATAGGCTCCAAAGGCAGTACCGGTGGAGTAGCTTGTGTTAGCAATCGTTTCGGTGTAACTCCCAGTAGATGTAGAAGTGGTGCAGCATGCATCCTCAGTACTGATGCTTAGCGTGCTGGAAGCTGTGGACGCGCGGAACGCTCCGATGCCTGCGATCAGGTATGGTGTCACTGTCGATCTACCTTCGTGCTTGCTACTCTTGAACGAGTAACGAAAGGCCGCTCCATATCGTTGCAGACTCCTGCCGTTCAGCAATGTAGAAGAGCAACCCGTAGTAACGGTCAGACAGTTGGCTGCACTTGCCAACGTCGGCGTAGCCGGAGGGGTAGAAGTTGCACCCAGAGCCTGCTCG
>CAZPZL010000464.1:0-2358 GCA_964590925.1 uncultured Granulicella sp. | reverse complement strand
GATGCCGTGGGTGCGGCCGATGATGGGCGTGTGCTTGAACTCGATGGCGCGCTTCTTCAGCGTCGCAAGCAGGGAGACGATGCCAGCGCGGATGATGGCGGAGGCTTCCCTGATCTGGAGCGACTGCGCGGTGTCCACCACATCGGTTGACGTTAGGCCGTAGTGCAGCCAGCGCGATGACTCTGGGTCGGAGATGTGTTCGGCAACTGTGGTGGTGAAGGCGATGACGTCGTGGCGGACTTCGGCCTCAATCTGATTGATGCGTTCGACGGTGAAGTTGCCCCGCGTGGCGATGGCGTCTGCGGCCGACTGCGGAACGAGGCCGAAACGGGCGAGAGCCTGCGATGCGGCGGTCTCGACCGTGAGCCAGCAGCGGTACTTGTTCTCGTCGGACCAGATATGGCCAAGTTCGGGGCGGGTGTAGCGAGCGATCATAATAGAATTCCTCGTGCGGATTGGTGAGTGAAGAGCTGAAGCAGATTCCTCCGCTTTGCTGCGAAATGACAACTAATAGGCAACAAAACACTGCCTATTTCGATGTGACGCCAAAGAGCGTGGACATCTCTTCGTAGAGGAATCCCTCGCCGGGACGGTAGGGTTGAATCCATTTGCCGTCGAGGACAAACTGCGGGATGGCGCGCTTGCCAGTGTGTGCAACAACCTCGTCAGCGGCACCGGGGTTGGCCTCGATGTCAATCTCAGTGTAGGGAATGGAGTGGGCGGCCAGAAACTTCTTGGCCTCGCGGCAGTCACGGCACCAGATGGCGGAGTAAACAATAAGCTGCATCATTACATTTTACGGCCCACTGCATTATTTTGCGCAGAACTGCAGCCGCACCAAATAAATCCCGTCTATCTGGTTATGACGCGGCCTCCATATATAGATCTGTTTGCACGTAGCGTACGACTTTTAGTCCTCGGCTCGCTGGCGCTGATGTTACCCACCCTCCCTATTTCTGCGATAGCGCAAGGCACATCTGCAAAGGCAAAGACGGTCGTGGCCGAGAATCCGTCCAAGCCGGAGTCGCTTACCGTAGCCAACAAGCGCTATGACACGGTAAAGGAACTGGCGCGCATGACCAAGCGCTACAGTCTGACTGCCGAAGAGCGCGCCAAAATTCAGCCGCTTCTGCTGGACCAGCAGCAGCAGATTCACACGCTGGGCGAGGACACGTCGCTGACCGATGTGGAATGGAACACTTCTGTGCACAAGGTGCACGGGAAGACCGTCGCACAGATCAAGAAGCTGATGACCGACGAGCAAGCCCTCAAGTACGCCAACGATGAGGCTAAGTTTGCCAAGTCGCAGGGCGATACCAGCGATGACGACGACGACCATGGTCCACCCGACGGTGGACCTCCTCCGGGCGGCGGACCGGGTGGACCCGGTGGTCCCGGTGGCGGTGGACCGGGCGGCGGCGGACCAGGAATGTAGTGGGTGGTGAGCTAGCGGCGCGCGCGGAAGAAGTTGGTCAGCAGCGCGCCGCACTCGTCTGCGAGCAGGCCTCTGGCGACCTCGACGCAGTGGTTGAGCTGCGGGTGATTCATCACGCTGAGGACCGAGCCGCAGGCTCCGGCCTTGGGGTCAGCTGCAGCGTAGACCAACCGCGTAATGCGCGCGTGCAGGATTGCACCGGCGCACATCGCACAGGGTTCCAGCGTGGTGTAGAGCGTGCAGCCCCCGTCTTCATTGGCCAAACGATAGTTCTCCAGAGCGCGACCGGCCAGCCGCAGCACAACGATCTCGGCGTGTGCTGTGGGATCGTGATCGCGCAAGACGCGGTTCTGCCCGCGCGCGATGATCTCGCCGTTATGCACGATGACCGCGCCGATGGGGACTTCGCCATCATGCTCGGCGGAGTAGGCTTCATTGATGGCAGCACGGAGGTAGTCGAGGTCGGTCATCCGAATAAGTGCATCACTTTCTCGGCAAGCTCGGTAAAGTCAGGCCTACGTCTCACAATACCTTCGTCTGTAGTGCCGAACATATGACGCCATACATCCTCAAACAATGTCTCCAGAATCTGTGTTGTTGCTTGTTCGCGCGGCATGGCTTGTAGTGCTGAACAAATCCTTTCAACTTCAGGTTCGTATTCATTATCTGGCGCACCAGCAGAGATTAGGTCTTCAAAGTCATATGCGCGAAATAGCTCTTCGATAATTTGATAGTCAATATTCATGCGGGTTCCTGCTGGGAGAGGCAGTGGAGGGTGCCGAGGCCCCAGACGAGGTCGACGGCGTGGATGCCGACGATCTGACGGGTGGGGAAGCAGGCGGCGATGGTGTTGAGGGCGATGCGGTCCTGCGGGTCGTTGAAGGTGGGGACGAGGACGAGCGAGTTGGCGATGTAGAAGTTGG
>CAZPZL010000463.1:0-2361 GCA_964590925.1 uncultured Granulicella sp. | reverse complement strand
TGCGCCAGTATGCAGAGCGGCGCAAGATGCCGCAGACGCTGAATCGGCTCTATGTGATCGAGAGCGCACCGACGACGACCGGCTTCAAGGCCGAGCATCGACTGGGCCTGCGCGCAAGCGAGATTCCCGCGTTTGCGGCGGAGCTTGCGAAGGCGGTTGGCGTGAAGAATGTTGCGGCTCCTGCGTACTCGTGGACGGAGGAGCAAAAGAAATATTTAGCCGCACTGGCTAATGATTTGAAGGCGCACGAGGGTCGCAGCGCGGTGATCGCAGGAATCTATCAGGACAAGAGCGTCGAACAGATTGCACTTGCAATCAACGAGACTCTGGGAAACATTGGCAGCACGATCTCTGTTTCGAACGATCCCATCAATCCGCTGCCGTCCGATCAGCTTGGCGATCTGAAGACTCTGGTTGGCGATCTGAATGAAGGCAAAGTGGACTGGCTCGTGATTCTCAATGCCAATCCGATCTACTCTGCGCCTGCCGATCTGGAGTTTGCCACAGCCTTCAACAATGCGAAGATTGTGGCGCATCTTGGATCGCACGTCGATGAGACTGGACGGTTGGCGCACTGGCACATCCCCGCTGCGCACTACCTGGAGTCATGGTCGGATGCGCGCGCGTACGACGGAACGGCCACAATCGTGCAGCCGCTGATCGATCCGTTGTATGGCGGCAAGACAGCGCACGATCTCTTTCAGGTACTGTTGAGCGAGCCGTCGTTGAGCGCGTACGAGGCGGTTCGCGCGACGTGGGAACCAGCCATCAAAGGAGACTTCGAGCAGGGCTGGCGCAAGGCTCTCTATGCGGGCTGGGTTGAAGGTACGTCGAGCAATTCGACGGGGGATAAAAAATCTGTGGATACGAATTCTTCCACTGTTCATGCGCCTTCGGTGATAGCTTTACCTGTAATAATTCCCGCACCAGAATCGAAGGATTCGCTGGAAATCATCTTTCGACCCGATCCGAATATCTACGACGGACGCTGGTCGAATGTGGGCTGGCTACAGGAGCTGCCCAAGCCGGTGACGAATCTGAGTTGGGACAACGCGGCGCTTGTCTCTGGTGCGACCCTCGATCGTCTTGGCCTGGAAGAGGACGACATCGTCGAACTTACCGTGAATGGTCGCAAGGTGACGGCACCGGTGCTAGTGGCTCCGGGGCATCCTGACAATTCCGTGACGGTGCATATGGGCTATGGGCGCACATTTGCAGGTCGCGTGGGAACGGGCGCAGGCTCCAACGCATATCTGATTCGCACTACAACTGCGCCGTTCTATGCTACGGGTTCACTGCGCAAGGTAGAGGGCAAGTGGGGCATCGCTGTGACGAAGAGCCACTATCGCGATCACCGACCGAAGCTCTTCAGCGGTGAGGGAACGGGCAACAACTCGTTGGAGGCCGATGAGGCGATCAACGAGCGCGGCATCATTCGCTACGCAACGCTGGATCAGTACAAGACCGATCCAGGATTTGCCAACAAGGGCGAAACGCATTCGACGACCGACAAAAGCACCTCACTCTTCCCCAACTGGGAGTACAAAGACAACGCCTGGGGAATGTCGATCGACATGAATAGCTGCACGGGTTGCAATGCATGCATCGTCGGTTGTTATGCAGAGAACAACATCCCCGTGGTGGGCAAGCAGCAGGTGCGCATCGGGCGAAACATGCAGTGGCTGCGCATCGATACATACTTCGAGGGCGATCTGGCTGCGCCGCGCGCGCACTTCCAGCCGATGGCCTGCCAGCACTGCGAGAACGCCCCGTGCGAGCAGGTCTGTCCGGTGGGTGCGACGGTGCATACGCCGGAGGGGTTGAATGCGATGGTCTACAACCGCTGCGTGGGTACACGTTACTGCTCGAATAATTGCCCATACAAAGTAAGGCGCTTTAATTATTTGCTCTACTCCGATTTCGACACCGAGAGCCTGAAGCTGATGCGCAACCCCGATGTCACGGTGCGTTCGCGCGGCGTGATGGAGAAGTGTACCTACTGTGTGCAGCGCATCTCGGCGGCAAAGATTGAGGCGGATAAAGAAAATCGTCCGGTGCACGACGGAGAGATTGTGACCGCGTGCCAGCAGGCCTGCCCTGCTTCCGCTATTACATTCGGCAACGTCAACGACAAGCAGAGCAGGGTTGCAAAGCTGCAGGCGGATGAACGTAGCTATCAGGTGCTGGCCGATCTGAACACGCGTCCGCGCACAAAGTATGTTGCCGCAGTGCTGAATCTGAACTCGGAGATTGCAGCGACGTCGGTGGATGACAAACCAGTAAAGGGTTGAACGATGCCAACACTCGAGCTGAAGGACAATCCGAAGCTCGATCCCGCGACCGGCGAATACGAGGTCATTG
>CAZPZL010000462.1:0-2362 GCA_964590925.1 uncultured Granulicella sp. | reverse complement strand
TGCCGTCGATTGCCAGCGTCTCGCGGCTGACGCTGGAGACGCGCGCGGCGGAGGATGACGCCGGCACGGTCGTCGAGATTGCGGGCGGCAGCATGATGCGCGTCGAGGATGCGGGCCTGCCGGTGGGAACGACGATTGCCGTGCGCGAGCTCTTTTACAACACGCCGGCGCGGCGCAAGTTCATGCGCTCGGAGTCGACCGAGCTGGGGCATATTGCGGCGCTGGTGACGCACTACGCGCTGGCCAATCCCACGCGCCACTTCGAGCTGCACTCGTCGACGCAGGCGCTGCTGATTGCACCCACTGTAGCAACGGCGGGTGATCGGCTCTTTCAGATCTTTGGCCGAGAGACCGCGGCGCTAATGCTGCCCGCTGTGGCAGAGATTGACTTCACGCGCGCGGGTCTGCCGGAGCCTCCGCCGTGGAGGCGAGAGGCGGACTATGCGCCGCCAGACCCCGGCTATCTGCGACTGACGGGGTTTGTCTCGAAGCCGGAGCTGCAGAAGCTGAATCGCAACTCGGTGTACATCTTCGTCAACCAGCGGCTGGTGCGTGACCGGTTAGTCCTGCACGCGCTCAGCGAGGCTTACAGAAACATTATTCCGCCCACGTCATTCCCGGTGGTACTGCTGTTTCTGGAGATGCCACCGCAGGAGGTTGACGTGAATGTGCATCCGGCGAAGACTGAGGTTCGCTTTCGCCAGTCGGCGTTTGTACACGATTTTATTCGAGATTCGGTGCGCACGACGCTGATGACGGCGAGGCCAGCGGCGAGCTTTGCCACGGCTCTGGGCGAGGCGCATGGGGGCATCTCGCAGGCCAGCTCATCGCTGCTGATCGACGTAAGCCCGATGCCGGGTGCGCCGGAGGATCCCGTTTTTGGGCCGCGTGAGGTCATAGGGGAGGGAATTGTCGCCGAGTCGGAAGGCGCGCCCTTCGCCGGCGATGCTGTCGCATTCAACCTGCAAGCGCCGACTGTGCCCGCGTCTACGGGGCGTTTGGCCTTTGGCGAGCGCGGTATAGCCGTCGGCTGCGAGTCGGAGAATACACTGGCGACAATCGGCATCGACGATGTAGCAGATACGAGTGATGCGGGGACGCTGACTTCGCTGGCCACGCTGAAGCCGCTCGGCCAGTTACGCGACTCGTTCATTCTGGCAGTCAACAACGAGGGGCTGTGGATCGTCGATCAGCACGTCGCGCACGAGCGGGTTTTATTCGAGAAGATTCTGCGCGCGCGTCAGGTCGAACAGGTGCAGCGGCAGCGCCTGTTGATGCCGTTGCTGGTCGATCTGCTACCGGCGCAGATGATCTCCTTTGCGGCGATTGCGCAGGAGCTGGAGCTGAACGGATTTGAGGCCGAGCCATTCGGCCCGCGAACGTTGGCGATCAAGGCCGCTCCGGTGGGCCTAGAAGGACGCGAGCTGGAGCGAATGCTGGAAGAGGTTCTCGCCGTGCCGGAGCGCGAGCAGCAGCAGGAGAATTCCGAGGCGAGACGCCATCGCATCGCTGCGTCGATTGCCTGCCACGCGGCGATCAAGATCAATATGCCGCTGGAGCCGTCGAAGATTGAGTGGCTTTTGTCGGAACTGGCCAAGACCGCGCACCCCACCAGTTGCCCCCACGGACGACCCATCGCATTACGTTATTCTCTGAAAGACATCCAAAGAGCCTTCCAACGCATTTGAAGCTATCTCAATGCTTAAATCTCTTGTCCCGCCGGACGGGTCCGCTGCGCGCGGCGGCCACTTCGTGGCGTGTATTGGGGGAATGTTGACAGGATGAACTTCTTGGAGCCTCCCGTTGGTTGGCATGAATATCTCCTTCCCGACCAACGGAAGGCAGAGCGAAGCTTTAAATAGGCGCGTGAGCGCCCGTCCGGCAGGACAGGTTTTAGGTAGAATAGAAGTACGACAACGGACTCTGAACGTATCTCTTCGGACGCACCTCCGCAGTTCGCTCTTTGAAAAATCGTCCGCAACCGGCCTGAACTTCGGCCCGAACCTCTGGCATCTCTCCGACGCACGCGCGAAGGAATGCTGGTGTGCCCTAAACGAGTGCGCACCCAGCAGGAAGGCAACTCCACTTTGACCACCTCCGGTAACACCGAGAACACGAACCCAGCCATTCCAACCGCCGCTCAGTTGAGTGAGACGCGCCTGAAGCAGTGGCACCAGCAGGGCGAGGCGTTGCTGACGATTGAGAACCTACGCAGTTGGATCAACACGGCTGGGCTGGTGCTGTTCTCGCCGCGGCCACAGATCGCCGCACCCGCGCCTTCGCTGGTCGAAGGCGTTCTGGGTGCGTCGACGCCGACCCCCACAATCGAAGAGACGACCGAGGCTCGCAGTCTGCTGGCGAG
>CAZPZL010000461.1:0-2374 GCA_964590925.1 uncultured Granulicella sp. | reverse complement strand
GATGAATATCCCGCGCAACTTCGACGTTGTCCTGACCGAGAATCTCTTCGGCGACATCCTGTCGGATGAGTCTTCGGTCATCACCGGCTCGCTGGGCATGTTGCCGTCGGCGACCATCGGCGGCACGGTCAATTTATTTGAACCAGTCCACGGCTCCGCTCCCGATATCGCAGGCACCGGCAAGGCCAACCCGCTGGGCACGATTCTGACCGCTGCGATGGTTCTGCGCCACTCGGCCAACCTCGAGCAGGACGCACTGGCGATAGAGGCCGCCGTGCGCAAGGTTCTCGCCGCAGGCCATCGCACCGCAGACATCGCTCGCGGCAACGTAGCGGGCCAACACCTCGTCTCCACCACCGAGATGGGCAAGCTCGTCCATCAGGCGCTGGCCGAATCGATCGACCAACGCCAGTCCATGCACGCCGTCTAACTTGTCGTCCCACTGATTTGTCATCCCCAAAGGGGATCTGCTTCTAAAACAATGCGCCACTCACTCCAATTCGTCGTTGCGCTTCTGCTTCTGGCCACGTTTGCGCCTGCGCAGACTGGGAAGAAACAGAGGCCCGCGCGTGAAGATGTCGAGTGGCTCTGGCAGTACACGCCGGACGACGTCAACAAGGATGGCCGCGAGAACGAGCTTCTTCAGGACGCGCGCTTCCGGCCGATGCTCGATCAGTACCTCACTGCGCCGCAGAGCTTCTGGGGCCAGCCCATCAACGGCAAGTATCGTTCGCTGGCCAGCACCGCGCTCGATCACCTCAGCGTTCCTGACAAAGTGCTCGCCGACGAAAATCGCTACATCTCCATCTCCGGCTGCGTGGTTCACTTCTGTCCGGCGCGCGGCCTGCTCTGGGTCGACCTCAACGGCTCGCACCACACAGTCGTCTTCGCCGCCATCGACTGGGTCAAAGCCGACAAGCCCACCAGCGACTCCGAGTCCGAGTACACGCTCTGGCTCTTCCCCAACGACCCGCTGCCTCACCCACCCGCCGCGCTGACCAAAGCCATCGCGCGTTGGACGGCTGAGCCGCTGGCTGGCTCCGGCATTGTGCAGAAGATCACCCACGCCATCCTCGTAGACCCAGACGGCACGCCCCACGAGGTCGCGCCCGCATCCCTCGGCATCGCACCCCCACCTGCAAACGATTCGAAGGGAGCCAGCAAATGACGCATTCAGCCCAGCGCATCTTTCGTGCATTGCTGATATCGCTTCTCATCAGTGCCGCACCTGCTTTCGCGCAGAGTGTGCAGAAACCAGTTCAAACGAACCAAGTCAATAATGCGCTATGGATTCGTGCATACGCCTTTCCATGGCAAGAGATTACGGCTACCTGGCCTATCGACCACCATCAAAGTCGTGAAAATGCACTTCGCACAGATCCTCGCTTCCGGCCATTACTTAAATCCTCTTTTCCGCAGCATCAATGGTTTTGGAAAGACCGTGACCGTTTTGTGCCAATGGAAGATCTTGTGAAAACTTTTATTGGTGTTCCCGGCATGACAGTCCTTGATGAAAATCGCTATGTCACCGTCGATGGCTGCATTCCCAATGACCGCGGGGACAAGGGGATGCTCTGGATTGACACTACAACCCATCCCACTTCCATAATCTTTGCCGCTACTGGATTTATTAATATTAATGAAGATGATCGCGGAGGTATGGCTGCCCGGGACCACCTCTGGCTCTTCACAAGTACACACCTCAACTGGCAAAAGATTCCTTCTGCATTTGTCAGCAGCTTACGTCGATGGAATCAGACCAACACGATGGGACTCGAACCCATCCCATTTATTCTCGTCACGATTGTGCAACCCAACGGCGAGATGGTAGATCTAGCCCCATCTCTCCTTTTCCTTAGCGCATCTACCAACGGAGCAAAATAATGACCGCACCGCGCACCCTCTTTGAAAAAGTCTGGCAGCAGCATCTTGTTGCCGAGCCAGCAGGCGAACCCTCGCTGCTCTACATCGATCTCCAGCTCGTCCACGAGGTCACCAGCCCGCAGGCCTTCGACGGGCTGCGCCTCGCTGGCCGCAAGGTTCGCCGCCCTGATCGGACGCTGGCCACGGTCGATCACAACGTCCCGACGACCTCCGTTGCTGATCGTCTCAACATCGTCGATCAGATCTCCTCGCGCCAGATCAACGCGCTGCGCAACAACTGCGCCGAGTTCGGCATCGAGTTCTACGACGTGCAGTCGCCCAATCAGGGCGTGGTCCACATCATCGGGCCGGAGCTGGGCTTCACCAAGCCGGGAATGACCATCGTCTGCGGTGACTCGCACACCAGCACGCACGGCGCATTTGGCGCGCTGGCCTTTGGCATCGGCACCAGCGAGGTCGAGCACGTCCTGGCCACGCAGACCCTGCCGCA
>CAZPZL010000460.1:0-2387 GCA_964590925.1 uncultured Granulicella sp. | reverse complement strand
AAGGGCTCGGGGTGATGGTGAATCTGGGTAAGCTGGTCGCGACGTTGTACGCCACGCAAGCCTTTTTCGTAATTGTGGTGCTGGGCTCGGTCATGATGGTCACGCGCATCCCGGTGAAGCGGTTCATACATTACGCGCGGGAGCCGTTCCTGCTGGCGTTTTCGACGGCGTCGAGCGAATCGGCGCTGCCGCTGGCCTTGCAGAATATGGAAGAGTTCGGCGTACCCAAGCATATTGTTTGTTTCGTGCTGCCCACGGGGTATAGCTTCAATCTGGATGGTTCGACGCTGTATCTGTCGCTGGCCGCTATGTTTATTGCACAGGCCGCCGGAGTACACCTGTCTTTTGGTACACAAATCGTGATGATGCTGACGCTGATGCTGACCAGCAAAGGGGTCGCCGCAGTGCCTCGCGCTTCCCTGGTAATTCTGGCGGGCACGCTGGCGACTTTCAATCTGCCAATCGAAGGCATTGCGGTGATTCTGGGTGTGGATACACTGATGGATATGGCGCGTACATCCGTGAATCTACTGGGCAACTGCCTCGCCACTGCGGTAGTGGCGCGGTGGGAAGGAGTGGACTTGGTGCGCGCAGGCGAGATGAACACGCTGACGGCCTCGGCAGCGGCGGATTAACCTAGAAACGGCAGTCGCGTGCCCCGAGTCCCGGGTTAGATGTTTGTCTGAAGCGGCTTCCAGACCCTCAAGCGCCTGCTGCGCAGGAGGGCACCGACGTTGAAAAAACGGCAGAGAGTCCCGCTGACAGACTGAAGTCTGTCACACAAGAAAGGCACAGGCTGAAGCCTGTGTTACGGGTGCTTGCCGGGTTTCATCAAGCGCTCGCCACCTCGGGAGCTTGCGAAAGCTTGCCTGCAACTGCCGTTTCCAGGATTAAATATCCTAACCTTTGAGCACTAAAGATTTTCTTTCTAGAAGCCGATAAGACAAGCAGGGAAAGATCCATCCCCAGTCTTTACGGTGCCAATGAACGATACAAATCGGTCGAGTCGAAACTGGCTTGGGCCTGCTTTCACTGCGCGGAGAGGGCGCTCGCTAGCGCTTCTCTTGCTCTTGATGGTCGGGACGGTGACTTCCGTGGAAGTCTGCTCGCAGCGATCCATGCGGCTGGAACGGCCGTTGCGAATCGGATTCCAGGATTCAAGGCCTTACCAATTTCCGGATGCGAACGGCAATCCGAGCGGGCCGGCGGTGGACATTCTTCGTGAGGCTGCCAGTCGCAAGAACATCCTCCTTCAATGGGTCTTCTCGCCCAAAGGGCCGGAGGCGGCGCTGTCGTCCGGTCAAGTGGACCTCTGGGCGTTGGTGGCAGACCTGCCTGAGCGGCGGCGCCTTATGTACATCAGCGCGCCATGGACCAAAATGACCTATGTGCTGCTGGTCGACGAGTCGCTGCGATTGTACCGGCCGGAGGAACTCGGGAAAACCACACTAGCGGTGGCGCAGATCAATCTCGATTCCCGCATCGCGCACGAGCATTTCCGCGGAGCCAACCTGTTCCCGCTGACGAATTTGGAACAAGTCGTCCAGGCGGTATGCGATGGAAGGGCTCAAGCCGGCTTGATCTCGATCAGCTCTTTTGGCCGTCCCGCGAATTCCGCGTGCCGGGAAAGACAGCTTGACGTCATCGGGATCCCGCACGCGACCTTCTGGTTTGGCGTGGGCGCAAACAGGCAGAGTCGCGAGGCGCGATATGCGGCTGACCTGCTGCGTGACGAGATCGGAAAGATGGCTCGCGACGGCTCTTTTTTGAACATCGATTTTCGCTGGCTTACGAATCTGAGTGATGCCACCAACGTGATCTTCGAGTATCGCGACACTCGCTCGAGCGCATTCAAACTTTGGGTGGCGCTGACTGTGGTGGTGCTGTTGTTGTTGATCATGCTCTGGCTGACTTACTACCTCAGGCGCACCCGACGCGAATTGGCGCTGCATCGCGAGCGACTGGAAGAGGAGGTTGCCGCGAGGACGGCGGAGTTGCATGAAGCGAAGGCATATGTGGATGACATCCTACAGTCCATGGCGGATTCGCTGCTGGTGGTGAATCGCGCGGGGAGGGTCCAGACGGCCAATCCGGCAGCGTGCGAGTTGCTCGGCTATGCAGACGGCACGCTTTCCGGCACACCGCTCAAAACGATCATGCCGAACCTGAAGCCGCTCCAGTCCATGCGCGGCACTGATGAAGGACCTTCGATCGGCGTAGAAACGGAATACATCACGCGGGAGGGCGAGTCGATTCCGGTATTGGCGTCGATGGCCTTAATGCGGGCGCGAGGCGATATGGCAATTATTATGGCCCAGGACCTTCGCGAACTGAAGCGGGTGGAGCGGGAACTTCTACAGGCCAAAGAGGCGGCCGAGTCTGCGAAC
>CAZPZL010000459.1:0-2398 GCA_964590925.1 uncultured Granulicella sp. | reverse complement strand
CAGTCCCAGTGCTCGCTGACTGCGCAGGGTGGCGCGGCATTACGATCCATTAAGTGAACGTGCAGGGCCTGAATGCTGACCCCCAGACCCGCCACAGCCAGAACTGCAATCGCATACTTCAGTATGGATCTCATGCAATCCATATTACTTCGGCGCGGCTCGCTTGTGTTCTGCAAAATCTCTCCGGCACAGAGATTGCATACGCCCGAATACCATCGCCCACCAGATATGGCGGCGTCTGCGCCCCCTTCGCAGCCAACCACTGGTCACCAGTTGCACGTTACGCCGGTGCATTCAATATCCAGCATCCACTCACACTTCAAATCAGCACTCCGATAAGAATACCGAGGACGTAATGATGCCAGCCGAAACATACATTGCAAAGAAGATCGAGAGCCCGCCGGACGCCATCGCCAGCCATGTGCGCTGGAAGATCACCCTGCTGCTGGCGGCGCGAATGCGCGAGCCACTTAGCCCACGCGCCACCAACTCCCTGCAACGCCCCGAAGAGTGCAGCATCCGCCGCTGGCTGCTCTCCGATCAGACGATGCACCTGCGCGGAACGTCCGAATACAAAGACGCGCTCGACCAGCATCTAGCCTTCCACGGGCAGATGTTGCGTATCGCAGACCTGATCAACGCTGGCGAGTACGAACAGGCCGAACGGCTGCTCAATAGCCCAGAGCACTTCCACAACCCCTCGGTTGCGCTCGCCAACGCCATCATGGCGCTCGACCGTCCGTCCGCACAAAGGTCTGCGCCCGTCGAGATGCCCCGTCCAGTCGAGATGCGCAAGATCGCATAGATGGACATACAACCCACCCGCCCCGCGCGCAGGCTCCCACAACCAGCGCGCGGATCTATATCCTAAAGCATATCCGCGAGTTGAATATCAAACTAGCCCGTTGTGGCGACAACCCGTTTGCAGTTGATGGTCTGCGTACTGCTGCAGGAGCAGCAGGCGAGCTGTCGGGCCGGCTCCATGCTTATGTAGTTGAGCTTGTAGTTAAACTCAGCAACGCAATGTTTGTGAACCTGTTTAATAACTCCGCGGCTCAGCCCAATACAGCGTGTGCATAAGAATCCCTCGAGCCAATACTATAGACTCAACTGCTCTCCACACAGCTCTTTGTCCGCAAACGATGCTCTAAAATGCTGCACCATCATCCTCCTGGCGATTACTACTTATTCGCCTGAACAAGAATGTCGTCGCCCGTCGTAGAGAGTGCAAAAGCAGATTCCTCCGCTGCGCTGCGGAAGGACAAACAAGTGGGTCCTCAGTATTTCAGGATCAGCTGTAATTTTTGCCCAGCTATTTTCCGCGATATATAGGAACCGGATCGGCGGATTTGATCCACGCGGTGTAGATCATGTCGCGGAGTTCGATGGCTCCGGCGGCAAGCTGCTGGGCGACAAACGTCTTGCCCGCCAGGGTTCCTGCTGTCGATTGCGTCGTCGTTCCCAATCCGCCAAACGCGCCCTGTTTGTCCAACCGGTAAGTCTCTTCCACCAGCGTGTTTGAGTGGCGCAGATACGTCAGATAGTCGGCGAAGACATCCTTCAGTACCGTAGGCTTAGTCGCCGCGACCAGCGGAGCCACATCTCCCGGCATCACATTAGCCGCGACAAAAACCGTCTCGAACTGCGCGTGGATGTAGTGCTCGGTGGTGTATCCATGTGGATTTGGCCCGATCCATCCGTTGTAGTGGATGGTCGTATGCAGCGGCATGGAGCCGTCGCCGACATAATGCCCAAGCCATCCGGCGAGAAAGATAATCTCTGCCTCGGAGGGCTTGGTATTCTGCTTGGTTGCTACCAACGTGCGATAGTCGCGAAAGGCGCTCTGCAATCGCTCATAGACCTCGTTGGTAACGTAGGGTTGCAGCCCAACTCTCTCTGGCGACAGAGGAAGATCCGGGTGCGCTGCCTGCGCCACCGCCAGCGCACGGATGTAGTCATAGCGCTGTCGTGGCAGCGGTTCTATAAGATCGGCGTATTCGAGATCGATGAAGTGCTCCATGGCCTGTGCGGCGTTCAACTCCGGCTCGGCGGGCGAGCGCCAACGATCCGGCTCGGGCGCGTAGTATTCCAGCGCGTCCAGCGCAGTTGGTGCGCGCAGAAACGCTGGTACATCCTCCGGCAGTGCGGCTCCGGCCAGACGATTGATCATCTGATGCCCATCGCTGCCCCATCCCATGGCAGGCAGAGCAGCAAGCGGCGAAAGCAGCAGTACAACGACCAAGTGACGTGCGGTACAACCAAGGATTTGCATGAGAAAAGTATACCCACGCAAAATCACAGTGCTTATGACGAAAGGATTTTTGATAAATCCTCTCCCTGCCTGCGGGGGATGTTTTAAAGGGCGATCCCCCGGTGGGCCGGGGGATCGTCATCCGGG
>CAZPZL010000458.1:0-2411 GCA_964590925.1 uncultured Granulicella sp. | reverse complement strand
AGCGCTGGGCGGCGCGCTATGCAACCGTTCTCACTGACGATCCTGGCTGCTCCGTGCTCTCACTCACAAGTGTCGGCATGGCACAGCTCAGCCGGCCGCAATCGGGACCAAACCGCTGCCGAGTGGTGGCCATGTGGAAGGACGCGTTTTCGAGCGCAAGCGAGATCGAGTTGCCCATTGGGTTTGATGCGGTCGCGATCTCACTATCAATTCGGTACCGAGAGGAATATTCCGCAGACGGTCGCGGCGATGATGCAGCTGCGGCGTTCCCGATTCTCTCCGGGGTGCATCCTATCAGTGCTGCTAAGCCGAACAAGGCAAGGTAATATAGGGTCATGGTACGACTGTCCCCACACGATTCAGCAGTGCTGAGCCGACTAGTCCAGTTCGGCAGCTTGTCGGAACAGAAACGGCAAGCGATTTTCGACGAGTTGGAGTCCGCGGAGGCGCGCAGAGTAGGCGAGGCTGTCTTTGACCCCAAGAAGTATTCCACATCGTCCGCACTAGTTCGTGCGACGGTGGATCGGTTTCGCAAGTGGTCAGAAGCTAATCGACGCATTGGCGAGCGACGCACCGTTCGTTTCCGAACCGCTCGCGTGCGCAGGGGTTTGTTAACACAATCCGACGAGATGAATCACAGCTTGGGTGCCCAATCGGCGCTAAGAGCCACAGTGCCAACACCCAAAGCTTGACACAACCAAAAGCTAGGTGCCGCGAGGTGCCGAGGCCTTCCAGCGTCGAGTAGTCAAACGGCACACTGCGCACGGACGTTGAGGGACGAGGTTGCTAGCGCGGATTGCTCCATACTCAATTGCGGGGGCAGCACGATCTTCAGTGTCTGCTCCGGGGCCAGGGTACCCAAACGGGGGTCGGGGAAGTTCTTCTGCCACCTGACCATGCCACGCTCTAGACCGACTGGTGGACCCTTCCAACCCGCAGACGGGTGTCGGCCAAGCGTGGCGCTTCCCGTAAACTGAGACGATCAGCTCACAGCCGTGCAAGAGCCGGCTCGCACTGGAAAGGAACTGCGCTATTTACTCAGCGGGTGCGCAGATTCGTCCGGCGTCGCTGGCGCAAACCGAACCCTCAGCTCGCCATCTGCGCCGGCCCGAGCAACTCGTTCTCGAAGCTATAGTCGATCTCCGGTTTGGTGTGGTGCCGCAGGTACCACTTATAGGTTTCCTTCAGCCCCTCGTCGAAGGTACAGGGTTTGAAGCCGAGCACGCGCTGCGCCTTGTTCACGAGCAGCGTGATCGGCGGCAGGTCGAAGTACATTCCAAAGTACAGGTGCGGACCCATCGGGTGCCCGCCGACGCGCAGAATCCGGTCGCGCGGGATGCGCACGACCTTCGTTTCCTTGCCCGCCGCATTGGCGAAAGCCTCGATCACCTCGGTTTGCGTCATCGCCCGGGGATTGCCGACGTTGAAGGCATGCCCGACCGCGGCCGGGACCGTCATCGCCTTCAGCATCACCGCCACCAGGTCTTTCACGTACAGGAACTGCATCAGCCGGCGCCCGTCTCCGGGCAGAACCAGCGCGCGCTTGTCGCGCAGACGGTCCCAGAAAAACTGTTCGCGGTAAAACGGATTGCCCGGTCCGTAGATGAACGGCGGGCGCAGCGTCACTGCCTGCAGGCCATAGCGTTGATGCACCTTGAACAGGGCCCGCTCGCTCTGGGCTTTCTGGCGCGCATAGCGCTCCGGCCAGTCGTCGGCCGCCAGCGCGTCGCCCTCGTGATGATTCAGCCCGTCGCCATAGGCGGCGACGCTCGACATGAAGACGTAGCGCGAGACCTGGTCGCAGACGAGCTTGCCCATCTCTTCGACCACCGAAGCTGGCGTTCCGTGCTCCCAGTCGTACGCGTTATCGAAGACCGCGTCGAACTTCTTGCCCGCCAGCGCACGCCTCACCTGATTGAGGTCGTTGCGGTCGGCCTGCAGATTCGCCACCTTCTTGCCGAATTCGTGTTCGGCTCTCCGGTGCAGAATCGTCACCTCGTGGCCCAGCTTGGCGAGCTGGGCTACGAGGTGACGTCCGATGAAGGTTGTCCCACCGATTACGAGGACTCGCATCCTCTTGATTTCGTCCTCCCTGGCTTCGGACCGCGCACGGCCGTCCGTGACGGAGACGGCGCGTGCACGAAGATCAATCGTAGTATTCAAGGCCCAGGTGCGTGATGAGGTCTTCGCCCTGCATCCAGCGCAGCGTGTTCTTCAGCTTCATCAGTTGGATGAAGATGTCGTGCTCGGGATAGAGCCCGGGCGCGGTCATCGGCCCCTTGAAGTAGAAGCTCAGCCACTCCTGAATGCCCTTCATGCCGGCGCGCTGCGCCAGATCCATGAACAGCACCAGGTCCAGCGCCACCGGCGCAGCCAGAATCGAGTCGCGGCACAGGAAATCGATCTTGATC
>CAZPZL010000457.1:0-2412 GCA_964590925.1 uncultured Granulicella sp. | reverse complement strand
CCCAACGACCTGCTGCTGAACGGACGCAAGTGCTGCGGCATTCTGATTGAGACCAGCGCTCAGCCGGCACCCGCCACTGGTCCGGCAATTCTTGGTCACGCGATTATCGGTATCGGAGTCAACGTCAACCATACGGTCTTTCCGTCGGAGATCGATTCTATTGCAACCTCGTTGCGCCGGGAGTTGTACGAGTCCTCTCAACCCATCGCGCGCGAGCCGCTGGCCGCAGCAATCCTGGTCGCCCTCGACGAGGAGATTCGACGCCTGACAGCATCAGCAGCGGATACTACACGCGACCTCACAGAGTACAGCTCCTGGATCAGCGGCAAGCGCGTACGCGTCGAGGCGCGCGACGACGATCCCGGCGGCTATACTGGCATTACTGCTGGCCTTGACTCGAGCGTCTTCCTGCGCGTCAACGGCGACGACGGCAAGCTGCACACCATCCTCTCTGGAGGCCTGCGTGAAGCTTGACCGTATACATTCTTTTCACAACGCATTACGGATTACTCACAACTTTCCTTATGCTTTTAGCGATTGACGTAGGCAACACCAACACGGTTCTCGGACTCTATCGACTTGCTACGCCGGAGGCTCCTGCCGCGCTGCTAGCGGACTGGCGCATCACGACGCATCGCAGCCCCACGATCGACGAGCTGGGAATTTTGTTTCGTAACTTGTTTGCACTGCGCTCGATGGACATTGCGCAGATCACGGGCATCATTATATCTTCGGTTGTTCCGCCGCTCGATTCGACGCTGCGCCGCGCGGCCGAAATTTACTGTGGCATCAAGCCAATCTTCGTCGAACCCGGTACACGCACGGGGCTGCCCATTTTGACCGACAACCCCGCCGAGGTCGGTGCTGATCGCATCGTCAACTGTGTTGCGGCGTATGAGTTCTTCAAGGACCGCTCCAACTTCAAAGAGCCGATTCCGCCAGTCGGCGCACCGCATCCGCCGGTCATTGTGGTGGACTTCGGTACGGCGACCACCTTCGACGTTATCAGCTCGAAGGGCGAGTTTCTGGGCGGTGCAATAGCGCCAGGGCTGGGCATCTCTGCCGACGCGCTGTTCACCCGAGCTGCGCGTCTGCCGCGCATCGACATTCGAAAGCCCGCCAAGGTCATCGGCACCGGCACGGTGGACAACCTGCAGATCGGCCTCTACTACGGCTACATCGGACTGGTAGATGGCATTCTGACGCGCATGATCGCCGAGCTTGGACCCGAGACGCGTACCATCGCCACCGGGGGCCTGGCCAGCCTTATCTCCTCTGGTTCGAAGTACATTCGCCAGTTTGACGACCGCCTCACGCTGACCGGCTTGCGGCTGATATATGAACGAAATCAGGAACGCACCCAAGACCACGACCGTGCACACCAGCCTAGGTCTGCCAAGGTGAATATCGTACGATAGCCGCAATGGACAGATGAATAATGGGTGACCCTGGAAGATAACTTCACACAAGGGAAAGAAACATCTGGCCGCACAGGTTGTATTCTATTGATATGTCTCAATTCGCAAGAGAAGAGCAAACAACACAGATCGCTCCTGTATTTGAATCTTGGGGCCGGTATCCAAAGTACGACGCAAAGATTGTTCCGCTCAACTGGCAGGGTGACTTTCCCGGCGTCTTGTCCGGTCTCGACAGTGCGGCATTGCCGGTGGGACTGGGCCGCAGCTACGGCGATGTCTGCTTGCTGAAGAACGGCGCTCTGTTGCCGACGACAGGAATGGATCGCCTGCTCGCATTCGATTCCGCGACCGGCCTGCTGACCGCTGAGGCGGGCATCTCACTGGCTCAGATTCTCGACTTCGCCGTACCGCGCGGATTCTTTCTGCCCGTTACCCCCGGCACCAAGTACGTCACACTGGGTGGCGCAATCGCCAACGATATTCACGGCAAGAATCACGAGGCAGCAGGCTCATTCGGCAACCACGTCCCTTGTTTTGAGCTGGTGCGCTCCGACGGCTCGCGCCGTCTCTGCTCGCCCACTGAAAATCCCGACTGGTTCGTTGCCACCATCGGCGGCATGGGCCTGACAGGCCTCATCACCTGGGCGCAGTTGAAGTTGCGTCCCATCGTCTCGCGCAGCATCGATTACGAGGGCATTCAGTACCACGGCATCGACGAGTTCCTTGACCTGAAGCATCGCTACCAGCACATCGATTACACCGTTAGTTGGGTCGATTGCGCCTCCACCGGCAAGAACTTCGCTCGCGGCGTCTTCATGCTGGGCGAGCACTCGCAGGTGCCCAGCGAACTCAAGCCCTCGCCCGAGCCCAAGCTTACCGTGCCCTTCGACTTCCCCGGCTTTGCGCTGAACCACACCACAGTCAGCATGTTCAACACACTCTTCTTCCACAAACAGATGAAGACGCACGTCAAGACGGTGCAGGACTATGAGCC
>CAZPZL010000456.1:0-2419 GCA_964590925.1 uncultured Granulicella sp. | reverse complement strand
CATGCCGCACTTCAAGGCCGGCAAGGAAATGCGTGAGCGCCTTAACGAGCAAGGATAATTGGAGCGGGGCGGGAGTGCTCGGCGCCAACGATGCGAACGCAAACAGCTACTGCGCTTTCTCTAAGTGGTGAATAGAGGCTGGTCGCCATGGTCCTCGGGGTTGGCTTAACCGAACGCGTTTTTGGTGAGACGCCGCCTGCTATGTCCTTTTGGAGGACATCGATCGAAAATAATGTTCGGCGTGCTGGTAGTAATTCTCTGCCGCGACGGTATTGCCATTTTGCGCTTCAGCACGGGCCAGCGCCAAATATTTCTCATAGCTTCTTTGCAAGTCCAGAAAGCCCTTTGACTCGGCTCGAGGGGTGGGCGATGTCCAGCGCTTCGGCCGGGCCGCAAACGGGCGCGCAGTCGCAGTCGAATTTCTGCTATTCCGCATTTCTCACTCTTTGACGGGGCGCTTTGGCGCTCATTGAGGGCTAAATGGCTGGTTGCACTCGAGCCATGACATGCCGGCGCCGTCGCACTGGCAGGCTCGCGGATGAGCGCCCCAAGGCCTGTCTGCGTGCTCCTCGCACACCCAGCCCATTCCGTCGCAAGCGGGACACGAGTTGGTGTCAATGTGGGGCGTTGGTGGGCATTTTCCGAGTCGCCACGATCCCTAGCTGCTGGACTGGTGTCCAAGTCCGCCCATTTGGTTGACGCCCACGCGGCTTCGTCGCTTGTAGGGCGAATGCGCCAGTTCCAAATCGGCCATTGATAGATTTGGTAGCACGTGAGGGCGGCGAAGATCGCTATGTTAATCCCCTGGGTCCACGCTCTCGGTGATGTCTCATAGGCGAGCATGATATTGAGGATTGTCGCAATCGCAAACCCCGCTGTTTGCAAGTAAATCATCACTGCCGCGTGCTGCATGCGACGGCTCGTTGATTTAGATCAGCCCGACGTCAACGGTAGGGTTTCCGGCCTGTCGCTTCGCGTCAACACCCGCGCCCGGTCGCAAAGGATGACAAGCAGCCTTGGATGCTGCACCGCCGCTCTACTGTAGAGCGCGCGCGCCACGTCGAGGCGATCGTCGCTGTCAATGACGCCGACGGTCGCGGCACCTTTACCCCATAGCTCGATCCTGTAGCGGCCTGCTAAACCCATGGCACCGAATTACGCGCTGTTTGACTCGACAACGAAAAGCGGCGGCGACCGGCGCTCTGGCAGCGTCAGAGAAATTCCACCCCCGTTCTATCCATCTTGCGCCATACTAAACGGCATCGCCTAATCGTATGACCAGCATCTAACGTCAAATCCAAACTTTCGGGCAGGTCGTTCGTATTCGGGATCTGGAGGCTGGCGCCTCCGTTGGTCAAATCCCGCGCCACGCAGTCGATCACCGAGGTGTCCCCAATCAGCATCTTTGCTCCCTTTAGAACTCGGGTGCGGGCAACTTTGCGACGCTCGTGCATATGAAAACCTCCGTAAAAACGCGTATCCATTTAGGCTGCAAGAATTGGCGCTTGCTTAACCTGAACCAATAAAGAGGGGTACCCTCGAGCAAACTTCATTAGTCAAAACAGCCGATCACCGCGCTTGGATTCTCAACAAAGAGATAGCTGAGCGTCTTGTGCTCTGCTGTCGCGGACGATGAAACCCGCATCTTTATGGTCTTCGACGGTCCTAGGCAGGCCCCCAAAGTCTTTTCCTCGATCAGTTTAACGGCAGATTCAGGACTGGTTGCCTATAAAATCCGGCATGCTCGCGAAGTTCAAATCATTCCTCGCCGACAAGTCCGGAGCCACAATCGAATACGGCCTGACCGCCGCTGGCATTTCCGTGGCCATTATGGCGTCGTGGACGGCATCGGCACGAAGCTCGCCACGAAATTCACCTCGATCTCGTCTCAGGTGAAATAGCACCGTTCAAATGGGGCGAGCTGGGATAACCACCTGCAAAGGGTTGCAAATGGAACCCATCGTTGATGATGGCGCAATAGATGACAGGGCGAAATCGGTCGGAGATCGCCGATCGCCGCAGCGAACATAGACGCTAAAAGGAGCCCAAATAGTTTGGCCTGCCGGCGCTCCTGTTACGTGCGTCGTTCGCAGTCTTTCGAAGGGAGGGGCCAAGATTGTTGTTTATAGCCCAGTCCCCAGTACGTTCGACCCTGTATTTGACAGCGACCAATCGCGCCGCCGGTGCCATGTCGTGTGGTTCAGGGAAAATCAGATAGGTGTCCGGTTTCTTTAGGTTATACTCGTCGGACCGCAGACCTCCGGCGCCGCTCTTTCTCAAATTGGCTTGCTGTTACGAAGAGCACTCGCCGAGCGCGATCAGTAAGCGCTTACAAAGATACGTTTGTGCCTATTGGGCGAGCTATTACGAAGCGGGCGGCAACGAGACGGGAGAAGCCAGATCGTCGCTTTGCAGGTCT
>CAZPZL010000455.1:0-2419 GCA_964590925.1 uncultured Granulicella sp. | reverse complement strand
GCGTGGGTGGACTTCACGGTAAAAGATGGCGCGGGCAAGACACTGGCCGAGAGCGGATTCCTGCAGCCGGACGGGAACCTGGATCCCTCGGCGCACTCGTTCACCAACCGGTTGATTAACACAAAGGGCGAACTGAACGACCTGCACCAGATCTGGCACAACCGGGTGCTGGCCTACAACAACGCGCTGCAATCGGGGCGCTCACAACTGGTGCGCTACCGCTTCCGGCTGCCGAAGGGTATTGCTGGAGAGGTTTCGCTGACGGCGACGGTGCGCTACCGGCACTTCAACCAGCACTTCATCGACTTCGCGATGAGCGAGAAGCATTTTGCGCAGCCCATCATCGACATGGCTTCGCAGACGCGAACGTTCAAGATCGGCGAGAACGGGCCGGTGACAGCGGATGCAAACGAGAACAAGGAGTGGATGCGCTGGAACAATTACGGCATCGCGTTGCTGGATGCGACGCAGTATGAGGCTTCGGTGCACGCCTTCGAGCGGGTGGCGGCGCTGCGGCCGGATTATGCCGACGCGTATACGAACATGGCGATCGTGGAGACGGCATGGGAGCGATATAACGACGCGAAGCCCAACCTAGCCAAGGCGCTGGCGCTGCTGCCGGGGGATCCCCGCGCTCTCTATTATCGTGCGATTGTCGAGCGCAACGCGGGGCAGGTGAAAGAAGCCATCAGCGATCTGCAGGCAGTGCTGGCCAAATATTCGCGTGCGAAGGACGCGCTGCGCGAGTTGGGATTCAGCTATTATCAGCAGCACGACTACGCCGCGGCGCTCACGGCTTATCAGGCCCTGCAGGTCATCGATCCGGATGATCTGGCGGCACATTATCAACTCGCCATTCTCTATCGCCGCCTGGGCGACAAGGCAAAGGCGGCGATTGAGTCAGCCAGGTTCAGCGACCAAAAGGATGATCCGACGGCCAGTGTTTATGCGCTGCAATTCCTGGGCAAACATCCGGAGGTGGCCAGCGAGAGCGTTGTTTGGCATACGCACGATCTGACCGGCGACCCGGTGAAAGAACCGACAAAGATCGTATACAAGTACATCCCGGGCGCGGGAATGTAGCAGGTTCGGGTCAGTCATCCTTGAAAGATTGACGAAGAAACATTGAAGCAGAGGCGAACAGCGCGGACAATGGGGCTAATCACAATCAGGCGATCATCAATCCGTTTAGCACCGCCAACAGCTACATCAACTACACGGTGCGCAACCGCAGTGTCTTCGACCAGACCAAGATCGCCTTCAGCGGCAACAACCTGCTGGACCAGCACAACGTGACGGCGATTGGCCTGACTGGTAAAGCGCAAACGCAAGTGATTCCGGGTACGACGATCACCGATCCGTTCACCACGACTGCGCCGACCCCGATTGCGGGGACCGATACGCCGACCTTCATGGCGGGCCGGAGCTTCGGGATTTCGGTGACCTTCGGCTTCGCCCCGCGCGAACGCAGGTAGGCGACGGGAAGGGAACCGCATTGCAGTTCTGCACAGTGGCCGCGTTGAGGATAAGTCCTCGGCGCGGCCGCTGTGTTTTGTGGCTTGCCCTTTCCCACCCAAAGGTGGAGGTGGTGGCCTGGGGGAAGATGCGAAAATGTGATGGTGAATTCTCGCGAGCTGACTCTGTTCTCCGTCCTGGTGGTAATTTCTTGCGGCGCGTTGTCGTCGCCTGCGCTTTTCGGCTCTGAAAACAAGGCCGCCGCGCAGGCTGGTGCGGTGCTTTTTCAAGCGAAGGGGTGCGTGCACTGTCATGGCGAAGGCGGCATCGGCGGTAAAAAAGGGCCATCCCTGATCGATCTGCGCAAGAACAAGGAATGGACTGTGGCGAAGATCACCGGCCAAATCATGAACGGCGGACAGAAGATGCCGGCCTTCTCTGACTCTCTCAGCGATCCCGAGATTGCACAGTTGGTGGCTTATCTGCGCGCCAAGAACAGGCCCGTCGCTCCTGTGGTGCCCGCTGCAAAGTGAGTGCCCGGTCCCCGCTGACAAATCGGGACCTGGGCGCGAGGATTGGGCTGTATTTCTTAGAGCTGGTGCGATACTCCGCGCGAAGATTCATGCGCGGAGGAAGTGTCTGAGTCTCTGAGGTCCAGGGTTTCGGAACAGCCGGCCGGGAGGCCGACGCTACAGCTCTTCGCTGCTTGTGAGATTTGCGGGGAAGATTGGCTGCAATGCCAGAGGGCGCTTTCCTGATGGAAAGCGCCCTCTGGCATTGCATTGCTTTTCGCTGGCTGCTTATTCGGGAAGAGTCAAGTTGCCCTTTACGTTCATCGTCGCGTTGAGCACCTGTGCTGCGGTGTGTGGCTGGCCGCCGCCGACGGAGACGATGTAGTCGCCTTCAGCAACCACCGGGACACCCGCATCGGTCACGATGCTCATATCGCGGGGGCTGAGTTCAA
>CAZPZL010000454.1:0-2421 GCA_964590925.1 uncultured Granulicella sp. | reverse complement strand
AGCGTAAATCAGCAGTGATCCTCGGCGCGCAGTGGGGCGATGAGGGCAAGGGCAAAATCGTCGATGTACTAAGTGAGAGGTTCTCAGTCGTCGCTCGCTATGCGGGCGGACACAACGCGGGACACACCGTCATTATTGGTGGAAAGAAGTTTGTGTTGCAACTGATTCCCTGCGGCGTGCTGCGTCCGCAGTGTCGCGGCGTCATCGGCAACGGCGTGGTGCTGGACCCGATGGCCTTCCTCAAAGAGGTGAAGAAGCTGCGCGACGCAGGTCTACCGGTCGCCAGCGGACCCGACGGTCAGCTCTTCGTCTCCAACCGCGCGCATGTGATTCTGCCCTATCACCGCATGATCGAGCTGGCGGCAGAGAACGCGCCCGGGCGCACAAAGATCGGCACCACCAGCCGCGGCATCGGCCCGGCCTACGAGGACAAGATGCACCGCAGCGGCCTGCGCGTCATCGACCTGCTCAACTCCGCGCTGCTGCGCACGCACATCGAGAACGCCTGCCACGAGAAGAACACAATCGCCGCGGCTCTATTCGGCACCGCGCCGCTCGATCCCAAGTCCATGTACGAGGAGTACGCGCGCGCAGCCGAGCAGATTGCCCCCTTCGTCACCGACACTTCCGCACTGCTGAACGACGCAATCAGGAATGGCGAAAAAGTCATGTTCGAGGGAGCGCAGGGTGCACTGCTCGACATTGACCACGGAACCTATCCCTTCGTGACCAGTTCCAGCTCAACGGCTGGCGGAGCAGTCACTGGCACCGGCGTCGGCCCGACCAAGATCGGCACCGTCATCGGCGTGACCAAGGCGTATGTCACCCGCGTCGGCGAAGGCCCATTCCCCACCGAAATTCACGACGACTCCGCCACACTACTGCGGGCGCGCGGGCAAGAGTACGGAGCCGTCACCGGGCGTCCGCGTCGCTGCGGCTGGCTCGACCTGCCACTGCTGCGTTACTCCAACCGCATCAACGGAACCGAGTGGCTTGTCGTCACTAAAATGGATGTCATGGATGAGTGCGTGGAGATTCCCGTCTGCACTGGCTACAAGATCGACGGTAAAGTCTCCGACACCATCCCCGCCGACATGCCCGGCTATGAGTCGATCCAGCCCGTCTACACCAAGCTAAAGGGATGGAACGAAAAGACCGAGGGCATCACCGATTTCGACAAACTTCCCAAGCTGGCGCAGGAGTACCTGCACTTTCTGGAGCACGAGTCCGGCGCCAAGATCGGCATGGTCTCCACCGGGCCGGACCGCAGCCAGACCATGACTCTGCCCGGCTTCGACGCCGAGCTAAACGCATAACACTTATACGATTGCAGGCGAAGGGTGGAGAAAATGCTGAGTTTTACGGTACGGATGCGCTTCGATAAGGCCGACCACACGTCGGTTGCCGAGATGCTGCACGAGCTGACGCTGGCCTCGCGCGCAGAACCGGGCTGCCTCAACTACGTCTCACACTTCGTCGAGGGTGACCCGACGACGGTCGTCATCTACGAGCAGTATGTGGATCAGGCGGCGCTTGCCACACATAGCGACTCCGCGCATTTTCACCAGTACGCAGCTGATGGTTTCTACAAGCTCATGCGCGAGCAGCAGATCGAACGCCTCGAAGCAGTGGTGTAAAAGCCGCTCTGTACGCGGCAAGTCGCATTATTCAGAGATTGTTTTGACTCTTCAAGCCGCTACGGAATACTATCCGTCCATCTGGGATGTGCGCAGGAGCAAGCTGAAAGGCAGGCGACGACGCAATCCGAAGGGGTGGAATCATGATGCAGCGCATAGCTCAACTTGGTGGGCATCGGCACGGCTTGGCGCGGTTCGGCGTGGGGCCGACAGCGTGGGCGATGTTCGCGACAATATTGCTTACTCTGACAGCGCAGGCACAGATCAATAACCTGCACCCCAAGCGACACGACCAACTCAAACATCAAGTGGAGAAGATGGAGTTGGAGTGGCGCGACGCCGAGTTGGCCGCTGACGTCGACACCATGAGTAAGCTGCTCTCCGACGACTACTATGGCATCAATCTGACCGGACAGGTGGTCACCAAAACGCAGCAACTGGATCGAATGCACAATCGGCGAACGACGCTGACCCGAATCGATCTGAGCGATACACATGTGAAGCTGATTGGGGCGGTGGCTATCGTCACCTCGATGGCAGAGGTTGAGGGAACCAACGACGACACTCCAATGCACGGCGTCTTCCGTTACACCCGGGTCTACTCGCGCTCCCCGTCGGGAATTTGGAAGATCACGCACTTCGAGGCGACCCGCGTTGGACCATTGCCCCCGAACAGGGGACTTCAGCCCCAAGAATAAGTATCTCCGGTTCAAGGGGACTTAGAACTTATTTGTCTCCAGCAGATTATGGCTGCGGCTAGCGAGAGTATCGCGATGTAGCTGGC
>CAZPZL010000453.1:0-2426 GCA_964590925.1 uncultured Granulicella sp. | reverse complement strand
CGCGCCTCCGCCCGCTCACCAACGACCGTCCCAAGGCGCTCGTAACTGTTGCCGGACGCACCCTGCTGGAGATCGCGCTCTGCCGACTTCGCTCCTTTGGCGTGAGCGAGGTAGTTGTCAACGCGCATCATCATGCAGCGATGATTGCCGATTACCTCAAAGCCAACGATTTCGGCATGCGCATTGAACTCTCGTGCGAGGAAGAGTTGCTGGACACCGGCGGCGGGCTGAAGAAGGCCGCTCAATTCTTTTCGGGGTCGAGCGGTAGCTCGCAGGATCCGTTCATCCTGCATAACGTCGACGTACTCAGCACTATCGATCTGCGTCGCATGATTAGCTTCCATGTGGCACAGCACGCCCTGGCAACCCTTGCCGTTCAGCAGCGGGTTACTTCGCGCTATCTGCTTTTCGACGAACAAAGCAGCCTTTGCGGGCGTCGAAAAGGAAGCGGTGAAGACGATGAGTTAATGCGCCCTGCCCAACAGACGCAGGCACTCGCATTCTCCGGCATTCACATCCTCTCGCCTCTGATCTTCGAGAAGATTAGAGAAGAAGGCGCCTTTTCCATCATCGACGCCTATCTGCATCTGGCTGCCCAGGATGAAAAGATCGTCGCCTTCCGTGCCGACGAAAGTTATTGGCTCGATCTCGGCCGGCCAGAGAAAATTCTCCAAGCCGAGCAGGATATTGCCAGCGGCAAGTACTCCGAAACATGATGGATCTGCGCCCGTCTTGCGACGCTTGTGGAAGTTGCTTCAAAACCTGGTTTTGTATCAGGGCACGACTTTGCAGCTTGCGGAAAGACTCTGGTCGGAGGGAGGCGGGGGTTTCAACCCCCGCATAAAGCCAGCAGAATTAGCGCGGGCTTTAGCCCCGGAAGGGTCGCCTCGCAAAGCGCAATCCGATTATGAAACAGCCGCACTATTCCAGCCCTGCAAGCACCTTGCGAAGTCGCAGCAAAACCCACGCCAATGCGGCAAGCCCCGCGCCCCACACAACATACAAAACATTCACCACCCACATAGGCGTCTCCCCTATGCGTTTCAGCAGACTGGGAAGAATATCCCACGTGGTGATGTGCAAATAATCCCACATATCCTCGTTCATCGCATTGGTGGCGAGACCCCACGCATCCACTTTTCCCAATGCAAATGCAACTATATTCTTCAAGCGCAGTCCGATCACGAAGGTTGGATGGCCGATAATTTCCATCTGGTATAACTCCAGCGATAACCAGAACGCGACCGATGCGGCCTGCACCACCACGCTCACTGCAACCAGCGCAACTCCCAGGCTCCAAACCAGCTTTCCTATTTCGCCGCGATGGCGCAGCAGCAGCGGAACAGCAAGCAATGCCGCCAGTTCAGCGCTGGTCGAAACATAGCGGTCGCCCCACGCGGAATCACCGCTCCACACCGTGTATCTCGCATAAAAACAGATGTACGTCAGCAGCAGCAGCGCGCCGGTAATCACGTAAGCCTTGGCCGCTCCGGTGAATCGTGTCCACGCCACCGCCGCAAGCACAATCATCAGAATCAGCAGCGGGTCAAAAAGAAAAATCGACTTTTCCGGCGCGAAAAGCGCTCCGAAAAACCCAACGTGGAATGGAGTTTCGAATGGATACTTAGCCGGCAGCGTTGGATCTCTCCTCATCATCTCGTGGGCAAATATGCTCACATAAGTGTTGAAAAACGATCCGTACCGATAGAACTGATAGAGCCGGTCAACCAACCCGAAGAACGCATACACCGGCAACGCAATCGTCATATAGCTGCAGCATTTGTTCCAAAGCTCTTTGCCGCGCGCGCCCTCCATCCACAACACCAGCAGCAGGAAAACACCACCGGCAATCAAGTCCATGCCCGTCGTCAGACGTGTCAGCAGATTCAGCCCCAAAGCCCCTGAGCCAATCAGCAGCGCGCGGCGACTGCCCGTCCGCAGCCATTCAAATTGATACGCGAACCCTGCGAGCGTCAGCAAAAAAATGTAGTTGTTCTCCATCAGGTTTTGCGTGTAATGGAGATGTGTAGTTGCCACCAGCAGAGCCAGGACGCCGACCACTGATTGTTTCACGCTGAATTTCAATTGCCTCAGAAATTTGAAGCAAACCAGAGCGGTCAGCACACACAGAAAAATATTGGTGCTGTAGCTGACAATGATATTGCGCACCGTTGGATCGTTCCCCAGGTAGTTAGCGAAAGCCGGAAGCCGCTCCACATAAGTTCCCACCACATCCGCCGGCAGCATCAGCAGCGATTGTCCAATTCCATACCAGCTCTGCAGCTTGCCGTTGCGTCCGTACAATCCGAAGTCGGGATACTCGTTCGGGAGCACCGGCGGTTCCGAGGTCCACAGCGCATGTGTGGCCTGCAGCCGATGCGTTGTGTCCGACGTCGCCAGCTCTCCCGACTGCACCGCGAACGCGA
>CAZPZL010000452.1:0-2428 GCA_964590925.1 uncultured Granulicella sp. | reverse complement strand
CCCGCGCGGAGTGGGCAGCAGAACGACCGAGATCAGGCCCTCGTCTTCCATCTTCAGCGCGGCCTCGCGGACGGTCTTCAGGTGCGAGCTGGCGTCGTGCATCAGGATGACTCCCTGGGGATTGATCTGGGGCAAAAAGCGCTTCACCTCAGCCTCGCGGATGTCGATATCGGAGTCGGAGAAGAAGAGGTCGATGGTGCCATCGATCTTCATCTCCAGACTGGACTCGTTGCACAGCTCGATCCACGGAGCCAGCGGCGATGCTTCGACGCGAGCCTTGGCCTTGGCGTAGACGACCGGGTCAAACTCGCAGCTAATGATCTTGGCGCGGGAGCCGTCGGGCAGCGGGCCGTTGCGTTCCAGCCCGCGCGCGATCCATTCTGTGGAGACGCCGAGAAACGAGCCGGTCTCGACCACCAGCCGCGGCTTAATTGTTGTCACCAGCGTGGCGATAAACTCCAGCACCTCAACTTCGGCAGTCATCGAGTCGATCATGCTCCAACGCTGCGGCTCGGGACACTCCGGCGTGGCTCGGTGGTACTCCGGAAGCACGACTCCGGCGGAGCGCTCATGTTGCAACATGACTTTGTGTTCCTGTTTGATCTTTCGGGTGAAAAGTCCCATGCAGTCTACTTTATCGCGAGTGGCGCAGCGAGGACCAAAGGTTTGCCGGGACAAGCTGTCTACGACGTGATTTAATTGCCAGATGAGCGCAACCAGAGCAGGTACGGCTGGAAGAGGAAAGACGGTGGGCAGCGGGTGGACTGTGACATCTATTCCCAGTCAGGCAGGGCGGCGCGCGCTGATTACCGGGGCCAATAGCGGGCTAGGCTACCAGACGGCGCTGGCGCTAGCCAGCAAGGGCGCGCATGTGCTGCTGGCCTGTCGCGACAAGTCCAAGGGCGATGCGGCGCTGGCGCGGTTGCGCGCAGAGGTTCCAGCGGCAAGCGCCGAGGTAGTACTGCTGGACCTGGCGTCACTGGAGTCGGTCTGTGCCTTTGGCGCGGCGGAGTTGGGGCTGGGCAACGCCATTGACCTGCTCATCAACAACGCAGGCGTGATGGCTCCCAAGCGACGGCTGGAGACCCGGGACGGCTTCGAGCTGCAATTCGGGACCAACGTCATCGGTCACTTTGTCTTGACTGCGGTGCTGCTTCCGGCGCTAGTGCGGTCCGCTGCGGCCAACAGGTCTCAACGCCCGCGCGTGGTCACATTGGCCTCGATTGCGCATAAGCGCGGTCAACTTAATTTCGACGACTTGCAATCGAAGAAGAACTATCAGCCCATGGAGGCTTACGGCCAATCGAAGCTGGCCGACCTAATGCTGGCCTTCGAGCTGGATCGCCGTCTACGCGCCGCCGGACCGCCGATCTCGAGCGTGATGAGTGTGGCCGCGCACCCGGGGGTCGCCAATACCAACCTCTTTCAAGTCGGCGAGTTCTCGGCAGTGGAACGCGTGGTGCGGCGCGGGGTGGGCGCGGCTATTGGTGCGCTGCTGAACTCCGATGCCGAAGGAGCGCTGCCGTCGCTCTTTGCGGCGATTTCCCCTGATGTGGTCGACGGCGGATACTACGGCCCGCAGGGCTTTCAGGAGATGCGTGGCGGAAACGTTGGTCCGGCCAAAGTGGCAGTGCAAGCGCTCGACATAGCAGCGGCCTCGCGCCTCTGGAAAGAGTGCGAGCGACTTACCGGCATCTCCTTGCTGTAGCTTTATGAAATCTCTGCATATATCTCCAGAATTCCCTCGGCGGCTATAGCTCAGTTGATAATACGGGGCTTACGGAAAGACTAAAGTTCCGCCCTTTCAAAGCGGTGTCGTATGCAGAGATTTGCCAGTGCCAGTTACGAGCTTTGGACCACGGTAGGTTGCCGTGCTCAAAGTCCAAGTGCAATATGTCTTGA
This sequence comes from uncultured Granulicella sp., assembly GCA_964590925.1. GTDB lineage: Bacteria > Acidobacteriota > Terriglobia > Terriglobales > Acidobacteriaceae > Edaphobacter. Next base: position 526 of record CAZPZL010000452.1, on the reverse strand, counting down.
ACTAGTTTGGCCAAATGGGATCAGACCCCGTTGAGGCAAGTGAGTCACTCGCCTTTGGGGCTTAGGCCCAGGATGCGGAGAAGGTGGTGGCCGGTGTGGGAACGTGGGACAAGGGCGATCTCTTCGGGGGTTCCGGTGGCGACGACTTCGCCGCCAGCGCTGCCGCCATCAGGGCCAAGATCAATGACCCAGTCGGCTGATTTAATTACGTCTAAATTGTGTTCGATGACGAGGAGCGAGCCGCCGCCTTCGATGAGTTTGCGGAAGGCGGCGAGGAGTTTTTGTACGTCGTCGAAGTGCAGGCCGGTGGTTGGCTCGTCGAGGATGTAGAGAGTGCGGCTGCGCGCGCGCGCGGCGATTTGTGCGGCGGTCTGTGTCGAGGGATCGCCGGTGCCGGTGCGGTTGGCGATGGAGCGGGTGGTCGCAAGGTGCGAGGCGAGCTTGACGCGTTGGGCCTCGCCGCCGGAGAGTGTGGTGGCGGACTGGCCGAGGCGGACGTAGCCCAGGCCGACCTCGTCGAGGACGG
>CAZPZL010000451.1:0-2431 GCA_964590925.1 uncultured Granulicella sp. | reverse complement strand
GCTGGTGCCGCCATATAGCTGTGCCATCACCGGTTCGGACGTGGTCACCAACAGTGCGCAGAAGGGGATCTACGGCTTAAGACCCGCCGTCATCCTGGACTCCATGCTGATCCAGGGCTTCAGCAAAGAAGATCTCGTCTCCATGACGCAGGACAGCCGAACATTTCCCGATCCCAAAAAGAAGAAAGAACTCATCGAGGAACCGGACTACGACATCGAGTTTCTCTCCAACCCGCAGGGTAATGTCGCGAGTACGCTGCGCGTGCTGCATGTCAGTCGGGCCGATCTGCTACCCTACCGGCAAGACATCTACAACACCGAGGGCAAGGTCGTAACGCAGGCGCTCTACAGCGGCTACAAGTCATACGGAGATATCGTCTTTCCCACCAAGATCGTAATCCAGCGCCCGCTTGACGAGCTGGGGTTGACCATCACCATTACCAAGGCCATCTTCAACCAGAAGCTTGACGCCGAGCAATTCGATCTTGGCCCCATTCCCGCCAGCTTCAAGCTGCAAAACATGGACGACCCGGTCAGCGCGTCTGCAAACCCGTGCGCCTCGCATGAGCCGCAATCGACGCATTGATCTCCAGCGCCAAAGCCAACGCAGCGCGACCGGCCTCCGCCGTCACCTCCGGCTGAACGTGTTTGCGCGATGCGTAGATGAACGAGGCCAGCTCGATGCGCAGCGGCTCGCCGGGTTCGACAGGAACTTTGCTCAACGCGAGCCCCGGCGCGGATTGCCCGCTGGCCGCAGCAGTGTTGGCCAGCACTGCGAGTTGCGTCAGGTCCAGCCCCGCCGCCGCCGTCACGTCAATCAGCAGCAGGTCCTGACGGGCAAAGTCCAGCGAGAGGTATTGGTGCGGCTGAAAGAAGCGCATCTTGCGGACGCGCTCAGTACTGACGCGACTGGCAGTAAGGTTGGCCACGCAACCGTTCTCGAATTCCAGCCGCACGTTAGCGATATCGACATTACGCGATAGCACCGGCAGGCCGACAGCCCGCACCTCGTGCACCGGTGAATCGACGAGACTCATCAGCAGATCGAGGTCGTGAATCATCACATCGAGGACGACATCGACATCCAGCGAGCGCGGAGTAAAGATGCTGAGGCGATGCACCTCGAAGAACATGGGGCGATTGAGCAGCCTACGCACAGCGCGTACCGCCGGGTTGAATCGCTCCAGATGGCCGACCTGCACGATGCGTCCAAGCTCGTGCGCCAAACGTACTATCTCGTCGGCCTCGGCGAGGCTGGCGGCAATGGGCTTCTCAATCAGCAGATCGACACCTGCGCCCAGCAGAGTTCGCGCGCACTCGGCGTGAGCGACCGTCGGCACGCAGACCGAGGCCGCATCCAACTTGATTGCTGCAAGACACTCTTCAATCGTAGCGAAACCAGCAATCGCGTACTTCTCCGCCGCAGCCGCAAGGGTCTCTGCATTGGCGTCGACGACAGCCACCAGCCGCACCAGCTCGCCCGCCAGTTCCAGTTCGCGATAGACGCGCAGATGGTTGCGTCCGAAGGCTCCCGCGCCCACCACCGCTACGCGCAGCGCAGAGCCAGTTCCCTGTTCCATTCTCCCTGAGCCCTGCACTTACTCCACCGGAGCCTCAACTGCCTGTCGACAGCGCGTGTAAAGCTCCAGCAACTCGGCGACCTGGTCGTCGGGCTTGGCCACAGGCGTCACGCCGAAGCCGGTGCCGCCCGCAGCCTTGGTCCCCACATGCGCCTGCGCGGCCACAAACTTCAGCAGATCCAGCGCAATATCCTCAGTGCGGCGAGCCACATTGTTCTCCATAATCATTGTCCCCTTCGTAGCAATCCAATCACGATGCTAACGCAAAACAGTTGTGAGTTGCGAGTTGTAAGGGTGGGACGCCCAATCAGGAAGAGGTGAGGCTCGCGCACAGATCGCTGGACGCTCGACCAAGAAAGTCGCGGAGGTGGAAAACTCCCTCTGTCATGAAGGCTAATGGCTATTATGAGGAAGCCGGAGCCTGTAGATGTACAACCGGATGCAGACGGCAACCCTGTGTTTCAAAACAACGCAGAAGCTGAAGCACTCACAGCACGCCAGACAGAGTTATCCGGGCAGTCCGTCGCACACTCTATCCGTTCGCAATGAGACAAATTTATGGATTCAGATTATAGATCAACCCTTTTAATACAACATCTTAAGCCTCTTGAATCGGGGAATTTTAGATAGGAATTTGGGGTAGTAACGATCTGACGGATTTGTGGTCGGGGAGTGTATGGGTGTAGATTCTCGACTGGCGCCAGAGAATTTTGCGGGGCGGACGGGTTCGTGGTTTTGGATGGGCAAGTTGCATCTTTGTAGTGCTGACTCGCATCCTTCAGCCTGACTGGGCTCGCATCTGTTTGCGAATTCGTGTTAGGTTCGCTAGTGGAACGGTCGATGAAGACGAA
>CAZPZL010000450.1:0-2431 GCA_964590925.1 uncultured Granulicella sp. | reverse complement strand
CGGCTCAGAACCAACCTGGCAGACAATGCTCTCCGATTCGAGCGCGTAAAGTCCACGTACCATGAAGCCGCCCGCGCGTTAAGGCAGGCCGGCATAGAGCACGTTGTCGTCAAGGGCTTCACTCAGTCGCCGGATTATGTCCCGAACCCACGGCTCCGAGCGCAGTCTGACATTGACATCTTCTGTCCTTCCGAAAGTATCGATGACGCCTACGTCGCCTTGCAAGCCATCGGTTATAAACCATCCAGCGCAAAGATCAACTATGCCCGCGCCGACCACCGGGAACCCTTGATTCGACTTGAGAATTGGCAGTGGAAAGGTAACCCCTTCGACCCCGACATGCCGCTCGGAATCGAGCTGCACTTCTGCTTGTGGAACCAATTCGCATCCGGCATACCCGTACCTGAGACCAACTTGTTTTGGGATCGCCGCACGGCGCGACAGGTCGAAGGCCTCTCGTTTTCTTGTCTTAGCCCCGTGGACCAACTTGCGTATCTGACGCTTCATATCCTTCGCAATATTTTCCTTGCTGACTGGGTCATCCATCTCGTTCGTGAACTGTCAGTCTTTCTCCACTCTCGCGCTGACGATCACATCTTTTGGCGCCAGTGGAACAAGTCTTACTCTTCATCACTGCGATCCATGCAGGCAATCGCCTTCTACTATGGCCGTGCATGGTTTGGCTGCCGTCTCCATCCTCTTGCGGCCCAGGAGATTGACAGGCTTCCAGCATTGCTCAGGAGTTGGCTCGGGGCCTTCTCCGGCTCTGCATTGGAGATCATGTTTAGACTGAACAAGGATTCACTCTGGCTGCAGCTCATTTTGATTTCCTCGCCAAAAGAGAAGCTGAAGATAATCAAGCGCACCTTGCTTCCGGTCCCCATCGGGTCGATCGACTCGCCCACAGTTCGTGTGCGCAACAAGCGTCTCGCTCGGTCCTCCGGCAGTTCTCCCTTGCGGCAGTACATCGATTATCTGATCTCGCGCTCTGCAACGCACGGTCGCGCCAGCCTTGCGACTCTCAGGCGGGGCCTTCTCTGGCGTGTCTCGCAACACTTCCTCGCGCCGTAAGTCTTCTCTCTCCTGACATCCAGATTCCGGTTCATATCGATGGGAGACATCAGTACGTGCAGCGTTAAAGCACGAGCGAATAATCAAATGACATTCGCGTGACACTGTCCATCCAATGCCAGGGATATGCCACCTGTCACAACTCAATAGGCCAGACCGTACGCGCACACTTAAGTCAGAGTACAGGTACTCAAAATGCGAGTGGGAAATTGACGGTGGCTGTGCGTGATGTATGCGACAACGCTCGACTCGGTACGCGCACCGATTGGCACAACTTAGGCGCTGCTCGGGCGCGAATTCCCGGGAACTGCCAGAGGATTGCAACCTTAAGTCAGCGGCAGCGGATGTACAAGCGCGGTCACAGGATTTGGCTTGCCTTTGGTTTCCGGACGCGTTCTATCGCGAGAAAGGCGGCGGCTTCGTAGCATTCGCTTCGTTCCAGCAACGAAGCTGTGCCATGAATCCGCGGCCTTTTCCTGGTTTAGCCGCTAACTCGCAAACCTACTCTGGTAAGGAATGCGGGTTAGCCGACTGGAAGTGTTCCCTCCCGCGGTCGTTCAGGAACAACAGGTAATACAAGTACACGGCATAGGCCGCGGCAACGTCTGTCTCAGCCCAGAAGCGGTGGAATTTGAATACGGGAGCCGATCCGGTACCTGCAGCATATGCTGCGACCACTGGGTATTCCGGATCATTCTCGTACTGGGTCCGGATGCTCAAGAATGTTGAGTCAGAGCTGATCGGGTCGCCGTTGGGCATGGTTCCTGTCCAGCCCGAAGAAATGAAAATGGGAGGGGTGATCTGATTGTAAGTGGTACCGGTGTCCGGAGCTGAAACGCCGATACTGTCGCGGCCGTCTGCCGAATGCTCGCTCCAGGTGAAATGCTGCAAGGGCGCCGCTGTTACCAGTAGCGCCCTTGGTTGAGAGTGGCTCTTTAGTTGCCGGGGAAGAGATTTGCGAAGACGGCATACGCCGACGCTATATCCACTTGCGCCCAGAAACGGTGATAGTTGAAGGTTGGACCAGTTCCCGCCGCGCAACCCGACTGAAGTAGCGCGAAGTTGGGATCGCTCGTGTACTTGGGGCGGAGGCTCAGGAACGTTGGCTGCGGACTGACCGTGACGTCTTCGCCAGCCGGCATGGTGCCCGGCTCCCAATCCGAAGGCACAAACACAGTGGCGCCGAAGCCACCGTTGAGGGTAGTGCCCCCCTCGGTGCTGCTGCTGGTCGTGCTGGTGCAGTAGTCGTCGCGCGTCTCGGCCACCGAGATTCCGATGGAATCGCGGTAGTTGGTCCAGACGCCGGTCAGCAGGCTCTTGGCCAACGCCTCGGAGGTTGCATCGGGCGTCCCACTAGTAC
>CAZPZL010000449.1:0-2444 GCA_964590925.1 uncultured Granulicella sp. | reverse complement strand
TTCCCCAAGACGGCCAAGGCCATCGACCTGATGGTCGACGCACCAACGCCGGTCAGCGATCTACAACTGCGCGATCTGCACCTGCGCACGGTCACTCGTAGCTAGGTCAGGAGTTCCTGCGCTTGTCTTGTGACTGGCGTCACCGACTCTTCAACACTTCATTCGATAATCTGACAACGGGTTGCCCTAGACGAGGGAGCGGGACGCAAGCCAATCGCCCGCAACATTACCATCCCAAAACTTGAAAGCGAGCGAATCATGGCCTACGTAATCACCGATGCATGTGTCAAGGATTTCATCTGTTCCACCGAGTGTTCCACCGACGCGATCCATCCCTTGAAGGATGAGGATGGAGCCGACACCGTTTCCCAGCTGTTCATCAACCCGGACGAGTGCATTGACTGCGGCAGTTGCATCGCCGTTTGCCCCTCGGACGCGATCTTCCCCATCGACGAGTTGCCCGCTGACAAGGCCGTCTTCGCCGAGAAGAACGCTGCTTACTTCCAGTAGTCCCGAGTTAGCTGAATCATCGCACCGGTCCCGTTTGATCGCGGGGCCAGTGCGCGTTTAGCCTACCGATCCGCTCTGGATTCCACCTACAAGCTCGTTCAATGGCAGAAGATCTCATCTTGAAATTGCTTGCTTGCCGCCATCAAGGCCATAGCTCGCGCGCAGCTTAGAATCTTCTGGTCCAGCGGATTGCCGTTGAGCGAGTCCGGCGCGACATAGCTAGCCTTGGCGTGCATTGCCAGTAGTTGATCGCTCAATTGCTGTATGTTGGCAAACTCATTGTGTAACAACTCTACCGCCTTGCGATCAGAATCAGTGCTGGTTGCGGCAATTGCGAGTTGCAGATTGCTGTCGGCCGACCGACGCAGTCCGCCAATCAGGTTTTCGCTGACCGGAAGATTGTTCTCAACGGCGTTGACCATCGCGGCGTGCCATTCGTGGATCGAGGTCAAAGTTTCGATCTCGGCACGCAGAAATCCAGAGGAGAGTTGCGCCTATCTATCCGCCTGAGTCTGCGGCGCAGTCGCACCCGAGTTGACCGGTAACGTCAGAATCGTCTGACCCGCCTGAAACCGGAGCGATCCGTGTGTAATCCGTGCCAGCGACTCGACATCGACGTAGGTCTTGCCGTTGATTTGAACCAGTGTGGCGCGCTCACTCTGTCCGGCAATCACAAGCGTTCCTGCCTCCTGAATCGCCTGCGCAGGAACGGAAATTGATCCCGCTAGAAGAAAAATCGTCAACCATAGCAAGCGGACGGTTCGGTCGTTCATCGGGGCTGCTCCTTTTGCTTTTAGGTTGGATGCCGTAGGCAGCGTCCGAGTACAGCTCTCCCCCCTCGCGAATTTCAAAGATACAGTCATCACCGATACAGCTTATCGGTATAAGCCGGATCAAAGGTATGCGGGTCGATTGGTCTAAAGATCGAGGGCTTCGTTGACGTCGCGGACTAGGTTGCGGAGATAGGAGCGACGGTTGACCAGCGCGACCATTGCGTCGCACGCGGCGCGCTTGGCGGGGATGTCGTCGGCATCGTATGCCGCATCCCAGCTAACCCAGATAGATTCAACACTGGAGTGTATGGCGGACATTTTGGTGTCGAAGGCGAATTTGGCGGCGAGCAGGTCGCGGCGCAGTTGTGGGTCGTCGTCGCCGGACTTTTTGGCGGCGCGCATCTCTTCAAGCTGCATGTTGAGCTCGAAGACCTCCTCCAGCAGGTCGGCCGGGACGATCTGCTGCTTGGTGGTGCCAGCGGCACGGGCGTGCTCGGTTGCAGACTTCGATTGCTCCTCCATCTCGAAGCCCTCGAGCTTTAGCAGATACTCGGTACGCGCGATGGGATCCTTCAGCGTGCGATAGGCGTCGTTGAGACGCGAGCTGGCGGTCAGTGCTGCGGCCTGCTCGTTGGGGGACTTGTTGGCGAAGCGGTCGGGGTGCAGCTTGCGACTGAGGGTGTAAAAGGACTTCTCCAGCGCGACAAGGTCAATGACCAGATGCGTGGGAAGAGAGAAGATTTCGAAGTAGGTTTGAGAGTTTTCGTTATTCATCGTCAGCAGCATTACTCAGCCACTGCAATACGCGTGGCGATTGTGGTTGGCTCGGTTACCGATAGGTCATCTACAGCAAGGCGGTCTTATGTGGATTGCTACGTCTTGGCGGAACAGCTTCTCAAACACCTCGAGGTTATCGTCGATAACGCACAGGCCAGAAAGATCGGGAGTGTAAGCACCCCACCCGACATCGACGGCTCGTTCGTAGATGACATGATAGCCGCGCATCAAGTGAATCCAGTATAGCTTGAGCCTCAGAATACTCTTTCGTGTGCCTGTTGGTACATCTTTACCCGAATGTCCATCTCACAACTTTACACACGAACTTTTAGCTGTTTAGTCCCGGCATTTGGTGGGTTGGGTCGAGTGTAAATCTGATTGGTT
>CAZPZL010000448.1:0-2445 GCA_964590925.1 uncultured Granulicella sp. | reverse complement strand
CGCGAAGAAGCACTTGCGCGAACGTCGGGAGACCTTTTACGAAGACTCTACAAAACCAGCGAAGAGGTGATGTCGGGTGCTGGCTGGTCGTCACCGACGCTCTGTCCGACCTGCGAGAAAGACGACGGGACATCGGTTCTGGATTCCGTCCGATCCAAGCTGAGTGAATATGATGCCGTCGAAAAGGCCACGCAGGCTCTGGCTGAGGAGTGGGCATCAAAGGGGTGGGGCGATCTCGCCGAATTGGAGACACTCGCACTCGCGGCAGGTGAATCACCCCGTATTTGCGAACTGGCACGGAGAGGCGAAGCCGGTACGATCTCGTCTGCTGATGCCAGTCAACTTGCAACTCACGTATCTGCCCTTCGCAGCCGGGCAGTGGCCAGACTTGCATCTCTGGCGGCGGAGCGTCTGCAACTTCAAAATGAGCTTCCTCCTCTCTTTGCCGAGGTGACGAGCGCTGTTGAGACCGCGCGGCGTTTGCAGAGCAGCTGGAAGACGTTAGAAACGGCGGAAACCGAATCAAATAACGAGGCGCAGCGCGCGACCCGTGTGGAGCGATTAAAGGCTCTGCTGGAGGCGACAAGCACTTTCTTCGCGCAAGGCGAGTCCACTCTTGCGGCGTCACGCCTGAGTAAGGTCGAGCCTCTCTGTCAGACAATGTTCGCCGACATTATGTTCAGTCCGGTGGTTCCTGCATTGCGAAAACCGCAGGGGAGCGAGGAACTGAGCATTCGCCTTTCAAAATTCTGGGGACTGAATGACGTCTCCGCGCAGGCCCTGCTTTCGGAGAGCTACCGCAACGCTTTTGCCGTTTCGGTATATCTTGCGGCGGCGTCGCTGTTCGGCGGCTCACCGCGTTTTGTGGTGCTTGACGATGTGACGTCCAGCTTCGATGCCGGACACCAGCATCATCTTGTTGAAGTCATCCGCACCAAATTCTCAAGACCTTTGCAGCCGAACGGCCCGCAGGTCATTCTTCTGAGTCACGACACGCTTCTAGAGAAGTTGTTTAACAAGCATTCAGGTTCTACCGGATGGTCGCATCAGAGGCTGGAAGGAACAGCGCGCACCGCTGTTCTGCCGCAATCGGGTGCGGTGAACAAGGTTCGTGACGCGACCATTGATCTTCTGAATGCGGGTCGCGTGGATGACGCTGCCCCACGCATTCGACAGTATCTCGAATATGTGCTGCAGGCCGTGATTGGCCGATGCCGTGTCCCGGTGCCGCCGGATATTGCATTTGGCGATGACAAGCGAACTCCGGGAGAACTGCTGAAAGCGATTGAAGCCGCCGTTGACCTTGAGAAGCGCGCAGGGTCGCTGATACTGGATGCAACTCAGGTCCAGAACCTGCAGGTGCACTCGGCGACAATCATAGGGAACTTTCTGGCGCATTGGTCCACTGGACAGACGCAGGCCTTCTCCGCCCCGGCGCTGCTCGGTGTCATGCAGGCCACCGACAGATTTCCCGAGTGCTTTCAGTACGAGCCAACACCGGGCGCCCCGAAGAAGTATTACTCATCGCTTAACCGTCGGTGAAAGCGTGGTACCAACCCGAAGAACATGCGATCCCACGGCCCCCACGACTTCGGTGGTGGTTCTATCTCTGTTAGGACGAGAAGTTGCCAATTGAACTCGAGGGCCTGATCGGTACCGGCAAGGCTCCGCCGATCAGCTTCCGCAGAATCCTGGGTTTACGCAAACAGCCCGATGCACTCGTTGACAGCCGGTTTCGCTTGATTTTCTGGATTACTCCCCGAAACGTTATCATCCTTTGCAGAGGTCATCTGCGTTGGTATCCGGCCAGATTTCGCAAAACTCTCTTGTTGCAATGCCCAAAGCCTGGCCCAACGCTTGCATCTTGAAGTGGTCATTTTGGGCGCGAAGCACGTAGAGGATGATTTCGTGGGCGTACCGGAGCGCACGCGTTGCTTCATCTGGTTGCAAATCCGGATTGAAGCCGCTCCCGTTGGGCTGCAGTCTGGCATAGATCGCTGTTGCGGTGCTGTGAGTGTGGTACATGGGGATGTAATAGGCGGGGACAAGCAACTTCTTCAGCGGTGTGGCGTTCGCCATTGACACGAAATCGAGCTTGCTCCAGGTATGATTTAGGCGCGTCGTCCCGCACTTCTCGCAGTCTGTTACCATGAATTTGCTCTTGACCCTGTCAAACTCCTCCCGGTTTTTCTGTAGCACCTCGTCCGTCAAGCCAGGAACCGAATAGCCTGTCTCTGCGATTTTCCTTCCAATTTTGTGCTTAGTAATAATGTCGTAATCCAAGAAATCATCTACGTGTTCCGGATGGGCCCCTAAGTACAGAAGCGTAACTGCGCGCTCGTACAGTGCCCTGAGCATTTTATGTGCCCCGATACCATAGCCGTTTCCGGCGAGTAGGAGGAGCTCCCAAAAGTCCTCGACGCAAACTCCACCCAAAGCAAAATA
>CAZPZL010000447.1:0-2462 GCA_964590925.1 uncultured Granulicella sp. | reverse complement strand
CGGCGGAATCGTCCAGCCCAATCCCGGCGCGCCGCGAGACTGGCGCGCCAGCTTCACCAATCGCAGCGCGGCGCGCGCCGCGCTGGCGCGCATTCTGGCCTGGCCGATTGAACGGGTGTTGATCGCCCACGGCGAACTCGTATCCGCCAATGGCGCCGCCTTCGTTCGCCAGGCTTTCGGTTGGTTGCTGGATCGATGGCGACTTCGCCGTCCGACCACGTCGGTTGGTTGACGACGCATGGCGCTGCCCGAGAAAATTCTGCTTTCCGCGCCGTGCGCCTTCAATCTCGCGGAAGCGAGTCGATTGGTCGAGATCGCGATGGCGCTCGAGCATCACCCCAAAGCGCGAGGAGCCTTTGCGGTCCATCTCATCTCCGACGGCGGCGACTTCGGGACTTTGATCGAAAGGCATGGCTTCGCGTTGACTCGAATGGAGCCCCGCCTGACCACGGAAAAGATCGAGCACATCGCCAAGGTCGATCGCGGCGAGACGTTTGCGCCGGCCTGTTGTTCGACGCAGAGTCCCGACGCCGAACGGCATCTCCAACTGTTGACCGCTATCGGCATGAGCGGATCAAGGTTCGAAGCCGATCGACAAAGAGGCTCCGCCAGGAGCGAAATTACCGACTGAGGGTAAGACCGCCTCGTACTCAATCTTGGAGCTGTTCGTGCGCCAAACGTACTTCAGGGGAGAGGGCGGGAGTACGGCGATTCCGCGCGAGCCGATTCGGGATTGGCGCTTGGGTTGGATAACCGGGCATCGGGCGCGCGCAATCTGCTTTACGGCTTCCGTCTTCGCGATTCTGCTCGCGTCGCATTCGCTTTCGCCGGCCGGTAGACCGCCACAAACACCTGTCGAAGAGATTGTCTCATGGGTCAGTCTGCTTTGGCTCAGCGCTTTGCTGCCGGGCTCTCTCGGTTTGATCGGCACGCTTCTCTTTCGATTTCCGTCCGATCTCGACGACACACAGCCGATCAGCAAGATGATCTGCTGGCGCATCGTCACGGCGGGAAAGAACATCGACATCGTCCTAAGCACGATTCGTCGTTGCCAAGCCGAAATGGCCAACACGCCCTTGGCGCCGTACGTCATTGAGGTGGTGATCGACGAGTGCAGCAATCTCACCCTGCTGCCAGCTGCGGACGCCACTCTGCACATCATTGTCGTCCCGCGCAAATACGCGACACCGCACAATTCGCGCTTCAAGGCGAGGGCGCTGCATTATGCTCTCCTGAATTCGCCAATATCCGCGACGGCGTGGATCGTGCATCTCGATGAAGAAACGCAGCCGACGCAATCGGCGATCAAAGGCGTCTGCAAATTCATAGGCCAGGAGGAAGCGTCCGGGCGGCTGCGCATAGGCCAGGGCGCTTTGCTCTATCATCGCGAATGGGAGCGCCACCCCTTTCTCACGCTGGCCGACAATGTCCGCACCGGGGACGATTTCGCCAGGTTTCATTTGCAGCATCGCCTGGGGGTTACGATCTTCGGCCTTCATGGTTCTTTCATTGTCGTCCGCAACGACGTTGAGAAGGCGACCGGCGGGTTCGATTTTGGTCCGCATGGCGACATCACCGAGGACGCGTTTTGGGCGCTAAAGGCGATGCAGAACGGCGTACGCTGCGCATGGGTGGACGGTTTCTTGGAAGAACAGTCCTGCATGTCCGTCGCGGACTTTCTGCGCCAGCGGAGGCGCTGGTTTCACGGGCTGGTGAAGACTGTCCTCTACGCCCCGGTCAAGCTGCGTTGGCGCCTTGGCCTCGGATTGAACACGATTCTCTGGGCGCTCGCGCCTTTCGCTGTGGTCTATACCGTCTGCAAGCTCTTCTCCGACGTCGAAATTCCGTCCGCCGTTAGAGTCTTCGCGAGCTACTCGTTCGCAACGTTCGCTCTTTGGTACGTCACTGGGCTAAGAGCGAATATGGATGAACACGGCATCGAGAACACCTGGAAACGGGTCCAGCTTATGTTATTGCAGGTCGCTCTTGTGCCGGTGTTTTGTGTCTTGGAAGGACTCGGCGTGGCGTGGGGGCTAGTCAGTCAGGCGAAGGAATTCGATGTCGTGAAGAAATAGGCAGTCATTCGGGCCGGGATCCCAACGCCGAAAGCCGTCGTGGTTGATCCCAAACGGAACGATCCGGCGGAGCCGCGCACTCCGTGCGTGAACCGAGTGAATGGGACTTGAAGAACGATCTCACGCCGTGAGGCCGGGAAGCGACTGGGACGGCTCGGATACGACGCAGCGCTTCGTTTGTCTTATAGAACGCCGGCCAAAACACATCCTGGCCGTCACCGGGCGGGCGTCACGTCGATTGAATAGTCCTGACCTTCCCACGTTCGAGCCTCCAGCCAGAAGAACGTGAACTGAACGCTTTCGCCGGCGGTCAGAGTCGTGACCGGCAAATTGACGACATGCACGCCGAGGCCGGTGTCCGACGTCTCGACGTCGCGGACGTCCCGC
>CAZPZL010000446.1:0-2477 GCA_964590925.1 uncultured Granulicella sp. | reverse complement strand
ATGATCGTCTAAAACAGAATCCGGCTTACGGGCCGCCTGCAAACTCAGTGGCCCCAAAACTCCTTGCGGAGCTTCGGGGCCACCCATCATTTGAGTCACAGAGATTTGCTCCGCACCGCTTGTGTTACTTGATGAAGGGCCGGGGAGTGGTGTGCAATGCTTGTGCGGTTACATGGCAGACCCTGGCAAAGAAGGTCTGCGGAATACATTGAGTAAGTAAGGTCATTGCACAGACAAACACCAGCCCCCAGCCCACCTTCCAGAACCGCTTCGCTACTCCATCCTTCTGGTAGAAATCCTGCCCATAGGTCTCCATAGGACCCTCCAGACTGCTCGCCACCGTGTGACGATAGGTCGAGTTGACACCCTTCGGTGTAAAGATTGGGTAGGGATTTTGCTAAAAATTCGTAAATGCGGGGCTACCCGTAATGCTCGATCTTCCGCCCGACAATCCGACATCCTGCTCGCGACGTCCGCTCGGCTCTTCCCACAATCGCCTCGCGGTGAAATACTTGTCTCATGTCTAAAGCCACTCGCAAACCCCTGATCGCTGCCAACTGGAAGATGTTCAAGACGCCCGACGAAGCCGTTGCCTTCGTTCGTGCCTTCATCCCCCTCGTCGCCACCTACAGCCACGCCGAAATCGTCCTCAGCAGCTCGCCCACGCTTTTGCCCACCGTCGTCGAGGCGGCCAAGGGAACCTCCGTCCACATCGCCGCGCAGGATATGCACTGGCTGGAAAGCGGAGCCTACACCGGCGAGACCTCGCCCCTACAGCTTAAGGCCCTCGGCATCACCCACGTCCTCATCGGCCACTCCGAGCGCCGCCAGTACTTCAACGAGACCGACCAGACGGTCAACAATAAGCTGAAGTCGGCACTGGCTCACGGACTCATCCCCATCGTCTGCGTCGGCGAACTACTCGCCGAGCGCGAAGCGGGACAGACCGCCGCTGTGCTGGAGCGTCAAGTCGCGGGCGCTCTCGCCGGAATCGATCCTGCTACCGCCAGCTCTCTCGTCATTGCATACGAACCCGTCTGGGCCATCGGAACCGGAAAGACCGCAACACCAGAGATCGCAGAAGACGCCCACAAGATCGTCCGCGCGCAGATCGCCAAGTCCCTCTCGCCAGAGTTGGCCGCAAACACCCGCATCCTCTACGGCGGATCGGTCAAGCCGGACAACGCAGCGTCCCTCAGTGCGCAAGAGGACATCGACGGAGCGCTGGTCGGCGGTGCAAGCCTCGATCCTGAATCCTTCTCCAAGATCGTCGCTGGTTCGGCCGTCTAAAAATGTGCCTGCTAAGTCATTCTCGAGATTGGTGTAAACCGAATTTGTTCGTCATTCCGTAGCGCAGCAAAGGAATCTGGCTTTGCTCGCACGCCGACAACGAATACGGAATACGCCAAGATCGACTCTTCGTGTGTGCGCACCAGCACAGTGCTGTTGCGCAAAAAATAGCTCTCCCGCCACCGCCACCCGCAACGACGAATCCGCGAGTAACTTTATTGCAGCAATCCACCTCGCCGCAATAACCGTCTGGCTCAATTTAGATCGGTTCCCGAATTTATGTAGACCGGATTTTTTGTCATTCCGTAGTGAAGCGGAGGAATCTGCTTTATTGTCGTTCGACTACGGCATACATCATTACGGGAACCGCTCTAATGACAGGCCCTAACACCGCGACAGTCTACACCGTTACCGAAAATGCTCTAGTAGCGGGAGTTGTAGGTGGGGTCGAAGTCAGATTGCAGGTCGTCGGTGCGATCGGCGGGGGCGTCGTTGGGGGCCTGGGCGATGTGGAGCGGCTGGACGAGCCGGCGTGGCTGCGCGAACGCATGAGAGCCGAAGACGCCAACGCCGTGATCGGAGCCTGCGCCGAGGATGGTTCGAGCGCGCTGTGCTTTGAGACGATGCAGACGTTCGCTGCGGCCTACGGCGCGGAGGCAGGCAACATTGCACTGAAGGTGCTGGCCGAGGGCGGCGTCTATCTGTGCGGAGGCATCGCGCCAAAGTCGCTGAAGACGCTGCGCAACGGCTGATTTATGCAGGCGTTTCTGGACAAGGGACAACTGTCGCGGCTGCTGGCGTCGATTGCGGTGCGCGTGATTCTGGACGAGCGCTGAGCACTGCTGGGCGCTGCGGCTTACGCTGCGACACGAGCAAAGGCCTAAGAATCTGTCTAGAGCAGTTCTCGTAATGGTGTAGACCATGGCAGCGCGACAAAATACGGGGATTCTTCGCTGCGCTCAGAATGACAATACATTTTGGTCTACGGTGGTCTACAGCAATTCGGGGAATGCTCTAGAGTCCCGCCCTTACAAAACGGCGAGTTGGGTAAAGGTTCGTTAATGGATAGCGATTGACAGCCTGCTAACACCAATTACTCCCCCGCGGTACTCGGCCACGGGCATGGTCGTACCCGAGGACGTGGGGGAGAACTGTTCAATGATCGGTGGGCCGAGCATGGCGTTAAA
>CAZPZL010000445.1:0-2481 GCA_964590925.1 uncultured Granulicella sp. | reverse complement strand
ATCAAGCTGGTCGAGCACACCCTGTTCAAAGGCGCGCCCAAGGCGGAGATCGAAGACCTCTTCGGGCGGCTGGACCTGATCGCACCAGCTCTGGCCTGCGCGGGTATCTTAATCCTGATCGCCGGGATGCGTGAGAAGAAGCTGGCTGCAACACAAGCCGCGGCGACCAGCCTCACGCGTCGCCCCACCGACAGCGTCACCATGGGGCAGGCCGGTTGGATGGGATTCGTGCAGGGACTCTGCCTGCCGTTCCGCGGCTTCTCCCGCTCCGGCGCGACGATCTCCACCGGAATGCTGACCGGCGCAACCAAAGAACGCGCCGAGCGGTTCAGCTTCGCGCTGGCCGTGGTGATTACGCCCTTCGCCATCGCACGCGAGGCGCACCGCCTTCTGAAGGCAACCCACGCCGCCGCAGCCTCCGGCTCGCCGGTCGACCTGCACGGCACGCTGGTCTTCAGCCTGCTCGGCGCGGTCTTCGCCTTCCTCGCCGGACTCGTCGCCCTGAAGTGGCTCAGCAGTTGGCTGGAAAATGGCCGCTGGTACTTATTTGGAATTTATTGCTTGGTAGCGTCGGCAGTTGTGTTCTACCTGCACACACAGAGCTATTAGAGCTATACAGAACCCGATATTTGTAGTTCTCCTACGGATTGTGCTTAGCGTCGCAAGTGGGTGCGGAATTGGGCATTGTCCAAATTTGGATTTTGGGTGTGCGCTGCTGGTGGCGTCTTAGGATTGCTGTGTTCGAAGTCGCCATATTTGCTATGGTTAGGCTAATCTTCTTACTGGAATGCGCGCTAGGTCAATGCACCCATTCGTCAGGACTCCTTCCAACCAGTCTTGGTAATTATACTGCCGTCAGGAACCAGTTTACCCTTGATAGCCATCTTTTCAAGTAGATCCCGATCATTCGGGCCTAACCTTGGATCGCGTACTTGCTTATAACGAATGACTTTTCCTCCAAAACGACCTTCTTGTCCGTTCAATGCGGGCTCAAATGAGTGAATCATGATCGCTTCTAAATGATCTAGAAGTTGCTTTGTTGATATGTGAAAATCAACTCCAGGCCGTGACAGGCTTGGTCTATTACCACCGATCACTTTGCGCAGACCAAACCATGTGAAGCGATCCCATCGCCCAGCTAAATCGTCCGTTAGATGGTGCTCTTTGAGTCGTGCGAACAAGCGGCGGTTTGCTTGACCCACATAGATGGGGGTGAAATTGTCGTATAGAATGTAGATGCCGCTTTGACTAGAGAAGTTTGCCACGGTAGATGACAGAGCTTTTAACCTAACCCCCAAAAGCTTTCCGTTCTTAGGGCCGGAGTACCAGTAGATGTCCTCAGCGCGCCAGCGCGCACCCAAGCATAGTATCGGGGCAGTCGGCATGGTTACCACCTCTGAGTTGAGATTGGAATTTCAGCATTGCGGCACTAATAAACATAATGAAGGTTACTTCGCTAAAGGCAAAATTAGGACACTACCCGGAATCGGCAGTGAGGCGCATGTATTCCTCATAGCTAAGCAGGACGTAGATGAGCTTATCGTTCGTGGTAATGTTCACCGGACCCTGCTTGCTGCCGCCGACAGCTCACGAACGCTGCTTCGGAGTAACTTCGCGTAGGTGATGGTTGTTGGAATAGCTCCTCCGTCGAATCGCTACCAGTTGCTGCCGGAGCGCATAAACTCGGAGCTGACAGGATTTTCGTAGACAGAGTAGTCGCGGGTGACGACCGTGATTCCGTTCTCGGAGACGAAGTAATTCTTCTTGTCCTCGATGGGGTCGTAACCGATGACTGTGCCGTCTGGTATGTGTACATCGCGATCAAGGATAGCGTGACGGATGCGGCAGTGCCGCCCGATGTTGACATGCGAGAAGATGATCGACGAGTCCACGTCGGCGTAGGAGTTGACGCGCACGTCGCGCGAGACGACCGAGTTGCGCACAACCGAGCCGGAGATGATCGACCCAGCGCAGACAACTGAGTTGATAGCCATGCCGGTACGTCCTGGCTCGCCAAAGACGAATTTGGCGGGCGGATACTGGTAAGGGCGCGTGCGCATAGGCCAACTCTTGTCGTACAGGTTGAAGACGGGCGAGATCCCAGCTACGTCCATATTGGCCTCGTAGTAGGCTTCGAGCGTTCCCACGTCGCGCCAGTAGAGCGCGTGCTGCTTGTTCTCATCGACGAAGTTGAAGGCGTGCATCTTCACGCGTCCCAGCAGCTTGGGCAGGATATCATTGCCAAAATCGTGCGTGGAGTTGGGATCTTCAGCGTCCTGAATCAGCTCTGGGAGCAGGATGTCGGAGTTGAAGAGGTAGATTCCCATCGATGCATCCACTACGTTGGGATCGAAGGGCGAGCGACTCTCGGTGGACTTGGGCTTCTCGACAAAGCCAGTGACCTCGCCGCTGCGCGAGACCTCGACAATACCAAAGCGCGAGACTTCGTCGGGCCGGATGGGCAGGGTGGCCAGCGTCACA
>CAZPZL010000444.1:0-2488 GCA_964590925.1 uncultured Granulicella sp. | reverse complement strand
AATCTGGGCAACTCGTCGGCGCTGGGCAAGGGATTTTTGGAGATGAAGCATCTGGGCCTGATCTCTCGCGTGCCGAAGATCAGTGTGATTCAGGCCGAGGGCGCAAATCCACTCTATCGCTGGTTCGGCGACAGCAACGCCGAGATGAGGCCTGTGGCGGCGGAGACGCGTGCGACAGCGATTCGCATTGGCAACCCGGCAAGTTGGCGCAAGGCTGCGCGCGTGATTGAAGAGACGAGCGGATGGTGCGAGCAGGTCAGCGAGCAGGAGATTGCGCTGGCGAAGGCGCAGATCGGAGCCGAGGGTATTGGCTGCGAACCGGCGTCGGCAGTGACGTTGGCGGGGTTGAAGAAACTGGTCACCGCTGGCCGCGTCACGCGCGAGGAGCGCGTCGTGCTGCTGCTGACCGGGCACACGCTGAAGGACCCGCAGTTCACCATCGACTTCCACAAAGGAACCCTGCTTACGGCTAGTGAAGTCGCGGGTGCAACCACGATCGAGCGCGCGCAGAGTGATGCGTTGCGCAAGCCTCCCGTGGTGTTGGAGGCCGACGAGACCGTGATTATCAAGGCGCTGACGGAGCGCATGGCGGCGGCCGAATCCAGATGAGCGAGAGTACAGAGATGAGCGCGGGGCAGGCTTCGATTCAGGTTGAGGCTGCCCAGCCGCGTGCGATTCGCCTGCGTCTGCCCGCAACGACGGCGAACCTCGGCCCGGGATTCGACGCGCTGGGTCTGGCGTTTGGCTTTGCGCTGACGATAGAGGCGCGCGTCTTACAGGCTGCGGGCGACCAGGCTGCGGGCGACCACGATCTGCCCATTGCAGGTCGCGAGCTGTCGCTCGCAGCTACCGGACGCGACGCCGCTCGCTGCGCGCGCACCCGCAACAACATGATCTTTGAGACCTATCGCGATCTGCTGAGCCGCGCCGGAAGCACTGTGCTGCCGCTTGATCTGCGCATTCACAATGAGATTCCGCTGGGCATGGGATGCGGATCGAGTGCGGCGGCGCTGTTGGGTGCGGTGATGTTGGCCAACCACTTTGGCGAGTTGGGCTGGAGTCAGGGGGAGTGCATCGACGAGGCGACGCGTCGCGAGGGACATCCCGACAACGTTACCGCCTGCGCGCTCGGATCGGTGACGGCGTCTGTGGTGGACGCGGGGCGGGTTAGCTCGGCGGTCTTCGGCGTCGGCTTGGGGTGGCGGCTTCTGGTGGCTCTGCCAGCGACGAGCCTTGCGACAGAAAAAGCTCGCGCACTTCTGCCCGCCGAGTACAGCCGCATCGACTCAGTGGCCAACGTGCAGCGCACGTCGCTGCTGGTTGCGGCCTTCGCTCTGGGACGAGGTGATCTGCTGCGCGTCGCCATGCAGGATCGTATGCACCAGCCCTATCGCATGGAGGTCTGCCCACTGCTTTGCTTGCTTCTTCCGCTTGCTGGCGAGCCGGGTGTCCTCGGCGTGGCGCTGAGCGGCGCTGGGCCTGGCGTTCTGGTGGTGGTAGACGAAAAGGCCAATGCTGCCGAGGTTGCCACGAGGATGCGGCGGGCCACCGCCGACCCCACGCTGGAGATCATCGAGACCCACATCGGCACTGGCGCGTCGGTCGAGCTGCTCTGATGCAAATCTACAGAGCTTTTCAGCGATTTGAACCGCGCGAGCCGTTCCTGCATCTATTATGGAAGACGGATCGAATAGCGCGGATAGCGCAAAACTCAGAATCGATCCATGTCGTCTACTTGCCGTTGGGCCGAGTAGCGGGAGGAGCGCAAGATGGCAGGTGAGTTTGTAACGGCGGTAAGCGACGCGGAGTTTGAAAAGGTCGTATTGCAATCGGAGCAGCCCGTTCTGGTGGATTTCTGGGCCGCGTGGTGCGGTCCATGCAGAGCGCTGGCTCCTGTAGTCGACGAGGTTGCCACGCAGTACAACGGCAAGCTGAAGGTCTTCAAAATGGACGTGGACGCCAACACAGCCACGCCACAGCGCTTCGGCATTCGCGGCATTCCCGCGCTGATTCTGTTCAAGGGCGGACAGGTAGCCGACCAGATCGTTGGATTTGTGCCCAAGGACACCATTGACAAATCACTCGCCAAATTGCTGGCGTAGATAACGCCGATATCAAGACAAGTGCAGGCCACAAATTAGCTCGGATGAGCATGGATTGAAAACAAGAAAGACAAGAATTTAATAGAAGAATGTCTTTGTTTGCCAGTGTTCATCTGTGAATTACGTGGTGGCTTTTTCGCATCGGCCAGAACCAATCGCCCCGAATTCTTGCCGAAATGCTAGACTCAGGCACGGATGCTGGAATGGATCTTCTTTCGCGCGATGCTGGTGGCCTTCTTTATTCTGGCCAACAGCTTCTTTGTTGCCGCAGAGTTCGCTCTCATCAGTGTGCGCGAGACGCGCATGGAGCAACTGCTGGCGCTGGGTCGTCCGGGCGCGCGCACGGCGCTGCATCTGAAGCGCAATCTGGATGAGTTTCTTCCCGC
>CAZPZL010000443.1:0-2508 GCA_964590925.1 uncultured Granulicella sp. | reverse complement strand
AAGGCTCGTCGAGCAAAATGAATGCTGGCTCGATAGCCAGACAGCGCGCAATCTCCACCCTCCGCCGCTCGCCGCCGCTCAATGCATAGCCCATCGTTTTGCGCACATGATTCAGATTCAACTGCTCGATCAGCCGCTCGGTGCGGGTGCTCCGCTCTGCACGCGGCAGCGCCTGCGCCTCCAGAACCGCCAGAATGTTCTCCTCCACTGTCAGCTTGCGGAAGATCGACGGCTCCTGCGGCAAGTAGCTAATTCCGTACTCACGCGCCCGCAGATACATCGGCAGCCGCGTTATGTCGTCACCATCGGCCAGTACCCTCCCCGTGTCAGGACGCACCAACCCGACGATCATATAGTAGCTGGTCGTCTTGCCTGCCCCATTCGGCCCCAACAGCCCCACCACCTCGCCCTGCGCGATCTGTATGCTGACGCCACGCACCACCTGCCGCCCGTCATACGTCTTGCCAATCTCTTCGGTCTCCAGCGTTAGCATCCGGCTCCCTTACTTCCTCTTCCCCATAGTCGCATCTTTGCTCATGTGTGTCTCGGTGATTACGCGTTGGGCGGTGGAGGACTCGGCCACCGCTCCGGTTGCGCCGGTATCGACGCTGGTGACGACTACGCTGTGGTCGCCGGTGTGAAACTGTAGGGCCACGCCTGTGGTTGTTCCGCAATCGGAGTCGACCAGTTTTGGGGGCGACTTGCCGTCGCCGGTCAAGATGAAGAGACCGTTGGAGGCCGTGTAGACCAAGCGCCCGCCGGTGGCACGCAGTCCCGGCTGTTCGATCTGAATCTGGCCAGTAGCGACCATGCGCTCGACCTTACCAGCAAGTTGCGAAGAGGCCTGCACGGAGATGGCGGACGGCGGTGAGGCGGCGATGCCTTTTGCAACGGGTTGCAGGTTGACCGTGGCCTTTGCAGCGCGGATGGTGCCATCGAGCGTCTCGGCGCGCACCCCGCCGGTAAACTCGGCCTGACGAAGATCGCCGGAGTAAATGAGTTGGCCGCTGGTGATGCGGACTACGTTCGGCTGTCGCGGGCTATTCGCGGCTGAGGGCTTAGTGCTTTCAGACTTCGCGCTACAGGACAAGGGCTTACCCGTCTTCGCGGAACGGGTCTTAGCTGTGACGAGTTTATCCGAACTGGGCTGCAGGCCTGCTGAGTGGACCAGAATCGTCCGCACCTGTTCCACCGAGCCAGTCGCTTCACCGTGCGCAATCAGTTTCGATAGCCCCCACGTTCCGCTCTGCTCGACGCCTTGCAGTTGAATCACCGGAGCCTGTACCTGCGATCCGCCCTGCCACAGCCTCGCTGGCTTGCCGTAGAAGGTCGCAACGCCGGTCGCACGCACCATATCCGCGCTCGCAGCAGCCACATGTGTAGGCTCAACCGGCGTTGCAGGCTGTAGATCGCTGCCCGGAGCCACTCCACCGGGTGCCGTCCCGCGCAAACCGCTGGACTTATTCCCAGCCGCCTGCGCCAGATAGCTTACTTTCACCGAGCCGCTCGCATGTGCATCCCCGCTGGTGCGATACATCACCACCTGATCGGCCCACAACACGCTCGTCTGGTCGCTCACCTGAGCTCCGCCAGAGAGGGTAACCCGATCCAGGTCGCCATCGTATGCAACTCGCTGCGCCGTCGCCTGCTCCACCTCCTGCTGCCCCAGCGCCGACCCGCCCGTTGCCCCGCCGAGCTTCTCCTTGCTCTTCGCCGGAGCGAGGCGCGTCATCGTCACATGCCCCAGTTGCACGGCGCTTTCGACATCGTCCATGTCCTCGCTCTGCTTTGCTTTCCCGTCCGTCGAGCCAGTACGCGCCGAAGCTTCCCCACGAAACTTTGCGTCCAACGACTCGCCAGAGCAGGTCTGATCGACCCCGTCGGCCCTCGCCTGATGCAGCAACGTATTCCCGCGTCCGGCCACCGTGTCCAACAGTGGCGGCATCCTTGCGTCCTTCGCCGCGACCAGATGCGCTTTCAAATCGTCAGCAGAAAGCTCCGTCGTTGCCCTTGCGTGCGCATGGGCCAGCGTCCCGTTATTCACCACCGCCAGACGCGCCCCGCCAATCGCCTCCACGTCGCGCACCTGAGCCGCGCCTGCGCTTGCCCTCCCCAATGCTCTATTGCCTGCCTTAGCCGCACCCACCGGTACTGGTACTAGCGCAGCCTCGACCTTGGCCGCCGATAAATCCCGCGTACTCCAAGGCTCGCGGCCATCCTCGCTCGCCCGCGTTCGTTCGAACATACGCACCGCACCCAAAAACTCCGTATGCTGAGCCTCGCCCTGTGCATCAAAGTCAATGGTTGCCTCGCCCGACTGCCCACGCATCTGGCGCAGCGGCTGGTCGGAGCTGTACTGTACCCCTCCAGTCAAATGCGCGCGCTGCGGTTGGCTGCTTGCATTCAAAGCCACGTCGGCCCACTGCGAGACGACCCGCGCCCCATTGGCCACCGTCGTCACATTACCCTCAGCCTCGACCCGCTCCAGCGTCCCGTCAACCCGCGAGT
>CAZPZL010000442.1:0-2516 GCA_964590925.1 uncultured Granulicella sp. | reverse complement strand
GGACCATCGAACCCAGCTTCCGCGACACCAAGGACCGGCGCTTCGGCATGGACCGGCAGCTCAAATCGAACACATCAAAAACCCGCAGCAATATGGTCCTCATAGCCATGAAATGCGCCCCCGTCGTCACCAGGTCATCCACCACGGCGACGATCTGCGGCTTGGGATGCAGAAGGCCCCGCTCGACGACGTAGCGCGCCGCAAGCTCCGCCGGCTCCGGCCGATCGTCGCGATCATGCGCGGCATGGCGAAAGCCTGCCGCCATAGCCAGGCCAGGTCAAAGTGAAATCATGAGTTGAAGACATGCGCCTCTCTTATAAGTTATCAGTGTGACCTACACCTTCTCCGTCCCCCGGACTTCCTTAGACGACAAAGCGCGTGGTGTGGTCTGTGAAGCCGCGGACCCCGCATAAAACCCGTTGGCCCCGCAGTCACATCTCCAGTCGTGCTCCGCGTATTTCTTGATGAACGTGCCGCAGGTGTTGCAGTAGGTCGCTACGTAAAGACCAGCAAGAAGTCCCGCGAACGTCCGGACTTCTTGAGGATCAACGGGCGACTCGGGTTCATTGTAATGGGCGCCAAGCTCGTTCCGTACCCATCCATTTGCATCCAGATCATCCGCCAGGGTCGCGTGTGACTCCCTGAAGTAGCGCTGCCGTCTCAGCTTCAAGGCGAGGGCCGGCCACATATTGCCGATATCATGGCGGCGTATAAAACGGGCCGGGATTGCTATTTCGAGCCGCTCCGTCAACTGCCGCAGCAACCACTCGAACAGTCGCCCACCGGCGCCGGACAGCTCCTCAGCCGATTTGCTGAGGCGATCTTCCTCACTGAGTATGCGATCCAGGTCCGTAGATGGGTCTCCACGAACCGGCCCACGATCAATATCCCACGCATTAAGAGCGATATAATTAAAGCCAGCAGTGCCAAACGTATGCCGGAGACGATCGTAGAAAATCCGGTCATGGGTGACAACCAGGACCTGATGGTCCGCGAATTCCGATTTGATGAGTGAGGCGAACCGAGTGCGATGCCGCGCATCGACAGAGTGCAGTACGTCATCAAGGACCAAAACCTTGAATTCGGGAAACCTATCTGCCTCTCGCCTGCGCAACGCCAGAAAATAGCAAAGCCCCAAGGTATCGAGGTGCGCCTCGCTATAATGAAGCAGTGGTGGCGCAACCCTGCCATAAAAATCAGTCTGCAAAATGACGGACCCGTCCTCGGTGGGACGGACAACAAGCTTCGACTTAGCGATGTTCTCGCCGGGATGTAGCTTCTCGTAAAGCCCGTTGGCGATATCCGCTACATCATCGAGCAGCCCCTGGACTGTGTCCTTTCGCGCGGTGATCGCGTACCCAAGAACGCGACTAATGATTGCTCTGTGCGCCCTCGCCTTCTCTACGGTCTGGCTGGCTGCGCGACACGCCGGCCATTCAGCCTTTAGGCCAGCGACCATCAACTTCGCATCGGACAGCTTCTGACGCCGCTCACCACCACCTTCGTCGATAATCAGCGCGTCGAGGGTGGCGATCACGGGATCGTGGGACACCACACCCGCACCAAGGCGAGCAGTAAACTCTAGCGTATCTGTCGTGCGAATAGTACGCTCGATTGCTTGGACGAGTTCCTCCAAGAGCTTGGTCGTTTGCGCATAGGCCGCCGGCAGCGGGCTTGCTACTGTTACCAGCCAGTTGTCGGTGAACGTCTTCATTGCGGCGGCCAGCGACTTGAGCGGTGTCAACGCCGCCTTCGTCGTCTCGGATACCGACGCCCGAGCTGCGGTAATACGGCTGTCGGCCTCGATCCGCTCAGTCAGGCGACCGAGCACTTCCGAGCGGTCGATCTGTTGCTCGCAGAGGGGGCAATCCTCTTCCTCACGACTTTCGATAATCTCCTTGCCCCTTATCAGGAGGTCCGTGAGCACGACGCCGGAGTGGTCCGCAACCGCCCCTTCGAGGGCCGCAAGGGCTGCCTGAAGTCGCTCTACCAAACCGGTATAAGTCGAAGCCAGCGTGAGTCTTTGTGCGTGGCCCTTGAGAAGAAGGAGCGCCGCTAGGCGGGCCTCCTTAGTATTGCCGCCCAGATCCTTGTTGACTTTCGCTTCGGTAGCTTCCAAGTTCGTTACCCCAGTGATCCCCGAAAGGCCCGCTTCGACTAATCGGATATTTAGCTTCGCGAGGAGCGCTGCCTCCGTAATTGCGTCTCTCTGTTCGAGTCCGAAGACCGTGCGGATGTGCTGCTCCTTTGCAGCCCTGCTCGCTTCCCTTGTCGTCAAGGTAGTCTGCGCAGAAGCAACCAGTGCGATGAGAGCAGTCTCAACCTTGAGGAACTCACGCAAATCCAGAAAAGGCTCGATCTGACTGTAGCGAATGCGTGGTTCAGTATCGATAAATCTGAGTAGCATGTGTCGTCGCAATACAAAGCCAGACCGTGCAGCCTGATTGCACCACGCTGCCACGTCGGCAGGAGGACTAGACCCACCCACTATTGTATGCTCGCGACCGGCGTTTTTG
>CAZPZL010000441.1:0-2528 GCA_964590925.1 uncultured Granulicella sp. | reverse complement strand
TCTGCCTTCCACGCGCGCAGCGGCTCTAAGCTATGCGTGGTGAGCACAAATGGGACACCATAGAGCTTCTTGGCCAGAAAGCCGGCCATCGACACGTACCAGGTGTGCGTATGCACGATGTCGATCTGCTCCAGCTCCTTCATCTGGGTCAGATTCAGAGCCAGCGCGTCGACGGCGTTCTTGAACTTTGCGTCGCAGTCGGCGGTGATCTCGGCGGCGGGCAGGTCTCCGCGTACATGCAGATTGCCCGTCTCCAGGCGCTGCCTGCCCCAGCAGTGAACCTCGACCTCAATCAACTTTGCCAGCTCGCGGCTCAGGTACTCGACGTGGACGCCTGCGCCGCCGTAGACCTCCGGCGGATACTCCCGTGTCATCAAGCCAACCCGCATCGACCAGCCCCCGTTTCGTATAAGCGATTCTCTCGCAACAGCATACATGCTGCAAACCGTCGTCTCCAACGAAAGCGAAAATCCATTCACCAAACCATGAACTCCGCCGATAAGCAGGACTGAGCGACCAAGCGGATTGGGAGTTGGAATGGCGTGCTGTGCTGTGAGTACGGTTGATCCTGCGGGCCTTGCGACTGCCGTCGAACAAGCAGCCGATGGCGTCGTCATCACCGATGCTCTCGGCAACATTCAGTATGTGAATCCCGCCTTCACCGCGACAACCGGATACAGTAGCGAAGAGGTGATCGGGCAGAACCCCCGCCTGCTCAAGTCGGGAAAGATGCCCGAGTCGTTTTACAAGGAGCTGTGGGACACCATTAGTACCGGCAACGTCTGGCACGGCGAGCTGATCAACCGACGCAAGAACGGAACCTGCTACACAGAAGAGATGCGCATCACGCCGGTGCATGATACGGGGGGAAAGATCGTCAGCTTTATCGCGATCAAGCAGGACGTAACCAAGCGGCGCGAGGCCGAGGATGCCAAGGCCTTTCTCGCGGCGGTTGTGGAAGGCTCCGAAGACGCCATCCTGGCTACCACCCCAGACGGTGTCATCGTAACCTGGAACCACGGCGCGGAAATGCTTCTTGGCTATACAGCCGCAGAGGTGATTGGCAAACCGCTATCCATGCTGGTGGTTCCTGAGCGGCTCGCCAGAGTGCAGGATTTTACGGAGCAGTTATCTCAAGGAGTCACAGTCTCCCAGCGTGAAACTCTGGTCGTGCATAAGGACGGACGCAGAATCAACGGATGCGTTACCGGGTCGCCGATCAGGAACTCCGCAGGAGTGGTCACGGCCCACTCCGTCATTCTTCGCGACTTTTCAGAGCGCAAACGATCGGAACAGGCTCTGCGCGAGAGCGAGGCGCGCCTCCACGAGATCTTTACGCACGCACCGGTTGGCATGTATCTGGCAGGCCCGGAGGAGAGATTCCTTCAGGTAAATGCTGCGCTCTGCCTGATGCTGGGCTACTCCGAAGAGGAATTGCTTGCAAAAAATTGGTTGGAGGTCTTCCATCCCGACGACCTCCTCATCGCGCAACAGACGAAGAAGCAACTGTGGAGCGGTTTGGTTCAAAACATGGATGCAGAAAGGCGCTACATCCACCGCGATGGTCATATCGTCTGGTGCCATGTTCGTGTTGCACTGTTGCGGGCCGATGACGGAAGTCCGCTCTACTCTGTGGTTCATGTGACAGACATCGGCGAGCGCAAGCGCGCTGAGATGGCGCTACAGGAGGCTGCCGAGCGCCTGATCCTGGCGACCCGCGCGGGCGGCGTGGGGATATGGGAGTTCGACGTTGCAAAAAACGAGCTGGTCTGGGACGAGCAGATGTTCCATATCTACGGCATCCCGCGAGGGCCGTTCGTCGGTGCTTACGAGACGTGGTACTTCGGGCTGCATCCGGAGGATCGGCCGGGCGCTCAAGTTCGAGAGGGCGGCCGTGGACGCTTGGGTTAGCGGTGGGAATCCAGGTAGTCCCGCAGAATCTTCTCGATAGTCCAGGAAAGGGTACGCTCCCATTTCCCGGCCAAGTCAACGAGGCTTCGCTTAATCTCGGGAGAAGTGGCGACGGTGAGGATCATAGACTTCTGGCCGGGCCTTTGCGCAGAGAGTTTGTATTTGGGGCGCTTCATGGGTTTAAGATTACTACTTATGCTGGGTCTTGACAAGGTATGTTGATGTATGTTATACTCATAGCATAGCATACTACAATGGCAATTTTTAAGAAGCGCGGCAAGTGGTGGATCGGCTACCGGGTCAACGGTCAGCGCCGACGGGAGCCGGTCGGCCAGAGCTACAACCTTGCCAAAGAGGTCTTGGCCAAGCGCACCGCCGAAGTCGCGGAGCGCAAACACTTCCCGGCGCGAGTCGCAAACGCCGCTACATTCTCGACGGTGCTGGATAAGTATTGGGAGCTTCACGGAAAGGGGCTCTTGTCAAAATCCTGGGGGCAAATGCTCCCGGAGATTCGGGCGACCTTCGGCGGGCGGAAAATCGGAGACATCGGGACCGGCGAGGTCCAGAGATTTTACAACGCGATAGCAGCAAGGGCCTCAAACTCTACCGCCAACAGG
>CAZPZL010000440.1:0-2530 GCA_964590925.1 uncultured Granulicella sp. | reverse complement strand
CGTCTTGTACCAGGTCTTGGGAAACAGCTCCTTCTGGCTGACCAGATAGAAGGTCGAGACGGACATGGTGCTGGCGACAAACAGCGGCAAGTCGATCAAAAGCATCTGAATATACCCTTGCCAACTGCGGATAATCATCGCTGGCATCAGTAGTACGCTGAGTACAATCATCAGCGGATAGCTGAGGTTTGCCGTCAAATGACACCAGGCCTGCATCTTCGTCTCGAACGGCTCGTTGCTCTTCAGTACACGGGGTAGAATCTTCTTGCCGGTCTGAATCAGCCCCTTGGCCCAGCGCGCCTGCTGGGTCTTGAACGCGGTCATCTCGATGGGCAGCTCGGCCGGACACTCAACATCCTGCAGGTACTTGAACTTCCATCCGGTCATCTGCACACGGTAGCTGAGGTCGGTATCCTCGGTGAGGGTGTCATGTTGCCAACCGCCACCGTCCGTTATGGCCTGCCGTCGCCAGACGCCCGCTGTGCCGTTGAAGTTGAAGAAGACTCCGGCGCGAGAACGTCCGCCGTGCTCCAGTACGAAGTGGCCGTCCAACATGATGGCCTCGACCTGCGTCATAAAGCTGTAGTCGCGGTTTAGATGCGTCCAGCGAGTCTGCACCATGCCAATCCCCGGCTCGGCGAAGTGATGGACCACCTTCATCAGCCAGTCGGGCGCGGGGACAAAGTCGGCGTCGAAGATGGCGACCAGTTCTCCATGTGCGACTTTCAGCCCCTCGTCCAGAGCGCCCGCCTTGTAACCATACCGATTGGTACGGTGCAGGTGGACAATCGGTTGCGGATCGAGCCCCGCAGTACCGCTGGCGTAGCGATCAACAATCTCCTGCGCCACCTGCACGGTCTCGTCGGTCGAGTCGTCCAGCAATTGAACCTCGAAGCGGTCTCGCGGGTAGTCGATGCGGCAGACCGCGTCGATTAGCCGGTCGATGACAAACTGTTCGTTGAAGATCGGCAGCTGAATGGTGACAAATGGCAGCTCGCCCTCGGCGTAGTGGGCAGCCGGATGATCCCAGTGCGCCTCCTTCTTTTTGTTGCGGAAGTAGAGCCATACCAACTGGTATCGATGAATTCCGTAGAAGGCCAGAATCACCATGACGATGAAATAGGGAATCAGAATCGCAGTATCGAAGGTGTTCCAACGATAGAGGCCGCGAAAGGTATGGTCGCCATAGTGCGTGTGCAGGTAGTGGCCGAATCCCTTCGAGGCCAGAAACATGGCCGGCAGCGTGTGCAGATTAGAGAAAAAGGTGAGCAGGGTGTGACTCCGTGGACGGATTTTCGCCCGAAAACGATTCTACGCGATGCGTCAAGCCTGCGAAACTATAAGTTGTTGCTTGCGCCGTCGTATAAGAAGTATATATATGAATTGTGGATGTTCCATGCCAATAGGTGAACCAGACTAAGAGCGAGTAGTAAAGTCGGTCCCGCCACCACGCGATCAAGCTCAGCGGCTATACACGCCTAAGCACAGCGACGATAAACGCCTGATCTGTCCGTACGCAGCGAATCTCTACAGCGAGCGGATTGTCGGTGATAGCACGTCTATGAAAGAGTAGGGAGACGATGCGAAGTGTGGCGATTCTGGCGATGGTAGTGGTGCTTTCTGTGGGTGTGGCCGAAGCGCGCGACCCCGAGCCGCTAGCGCGCATCCCGCTGGCTCCGCTGGGCTATCAGACTATGACACCGGAACTCCTGCTGGGCGGCGGCTCGATGTTGACCGTGGACTTCGTCGATCACGATCATCTGCTGATTAGCTTCGCCGTGCATCGACTGATGAAGCGCGAGGCGGATGAGCGTGCCGACGACGAGGATCGCACGGTTGTAGCGGCGCTGGTGGAACTGCCAACCGGAAAGCTGTTGGCGCGAGCCGAGTGGCGGTTGCACGATCACTGGCGCTATCTGTGGAATCTGGGCGGTGGGCGATTTCTTCTACGTGTGCGCGACCGCCTCTCGGTGATTGCGCCGATGGAGGAGTCCAACGCGACAGATGTTTTTCGCGAGACTCCGCTGCTCAACAGCAGTCGTCACATCGTTGCGATGCTGCTCTCTGCTGACGCGGATCTGCTGACGGTCGAATCGATCCGGCGCGTGGAGCAGGGCGTGGCGAATGATGTGACGTTGGTCGATCCGACGCTAGCAGATCCCGCACAATCCGAATCCGCGCCAGTGCAGGTCAATTTCTTTCGCCTGAGCAGCGTAGGCGCAGGCGCGAGCGGTCTGCGGGTCACGCCAGCAGGAGCGATTCGAGCGCGGGTTGTCGTTTCGCTGCCGTTGACGACCGCTGGCTATCTGGACCTTGTCGCCGACGGCAGGAATCGCTGGCTCTTCAACTTCGACCAATATTCCGGCAAGATCAACCAGCTGACGAGCTTCGATACGAGCTGCTTTCCGCGCGCCAACTTCGTCGACAGCGACGAGTTTGTCGCCTTCGGTTGCCGGGGCGGTGAGGACCGGCAGTTGTTCGCTGGCTTCAACCTTAAGGGTGATGCGATGTGGCAGCAGAGCCTCCCCGA
>CAZPZL010000439.1:0-2538 GCA_964590925.1 uncultured Granulicella sp. | reverse complement strand
CTGGCTTGGGATCGGGCGGAGGTGGAGCGGGTGCTGGCTTCGAAATAGCTCGCATTCACCGCGGGCGAAGACCTCCCCGCCGGTAGGCGGAAGTCACCTTGTCCACGAAAGCGTGGACGACTTCGGCATCCGTGATCGTCTCGGTCAACCGGCGCGAGATAAAGCTCACACCGCGCTGTCCGGCAAAGACAGTCGCGAAGACGCGTTCGCTTTGCAGGTTCGCGACCTCCAATCGAATGAGGAAGGGCCCTTTGACTCCTAAATGCTTAGCCCGGAATTCAATCCCCTCCAGAAACGCGGAGATACTTCGCTCGAATGCGGAGAAGTCGATATGCCCCTCTTCCCCCTCAAAAGGATGCACAACGGCTGCGTGAATGAACCAGTCATCCCCGACAAACATTCTTTCGAGATCGCCATCGAACGCCTCTCGGCCGTCCTCACAACCGGACAACCAGAAACAACCTCCACCATGGTAATAGTCACCGAAGGAGCATCTTCCTCCACCGGGCACGCTGTCAGTGAATTCCGGCCCTTGCTCGAAATGCTCTCTCGGCAGAATGCTCACATTGAGAAGGGGAGCACCCGCTCGCAACAAATCGCTGGCTTGGGCTCGCGCATCTTCGCGCTGGCGCAATGCCTCCAACCTGTCGCGATAGTCCTCAAACCGCTTGAACCTGGCGCCGAGTTCGTCCCTCGGGATGGTCGCATTTTGCAAACCGCTCCTGATCTTGAATCCGCCGGTCAATTTGTTTTGGTACGGCTGCATGCGATGCTGAGCAATTCGCAGGTCAAGCGCGTACCCGCCGTCAAGGTCAATAGGCGCAGAGGAAAGCCCAGTCGGTTTGGGCGCGATCGAGTCTAGCAAGATCGAAACCACTCGACGCCCAAGCTTGTCGTGATTCTCGGTGAGAGGGCTCCAGGCGTGATACTCGCCCTGCTTGTTTTCCTTTACGCCCAGAATGCAATGCCCGACGTTCTCCGCATTCAGAAACGCCACCACGTCATCAACGATCGCAGCCTTGACGTTATCCTTGTCGAGCCCTGCGACGACAGAACCATCCTTGAATTCGTAGAACTCGTTCTCGAAGACGGCTTTGCTCTCAATGTTGTCCTTCGTCGGCACGTACGGAGGTTGGCGGTTCATACGAAAACTCCAAGCGAACGCCGGCTGCGCCATTGCGAATGGCGTCAGACGAATCACGTTGAACAAACGCTGAGTTGCGAATCAGTAAGTGTCCAGATCTATCGAGAGCAGCCAGCTACGGTGCCTTCAGCGCAGACGGCGTCTTCAAACGGCCCTGAAGCCTGAACACCGCTAATGCGTATTCCGTCCCTTCGAGCATAACGAACTCAACCGTCGCTCTGTCGCGGACATGCTCAGACCTGCCACCCCGATCAAAAAGGTCCAAAACGAGCAGCGCGCAAAACCTCACGCTTGACTTCTGATAGGCGACCGACTGAGCGCTGAATGCCTTCGCGACATCCAGATTGGCGCTCCTTCTGAAAATACGCTTACATTCGGTGACGAGCGTGTACCCCTTATGCATGAAGAACACGTCCGCTCGTCCGGCCCCGACATCCTGAGCTTCTGGCGCGCAGAACCGGGCCAGGTCCGACATTTTTAGGCATTTCACGTAGTCGATTTGCAAACGCTTTTCCTTCGGCGCCGGCTTGCCGCGTTCAAAGAGATACGCATTCCCCTCGTCTCTCTGTGCGTTGTCCCTCATGGCGACGAACTTCAACGTTGTGCGCAAAACCATAGTGAATAGCGCCGCGGCCTCTCGCTTACACCTGAAGTCTTCGTTTCTCCGCAACGTAGCGACCATCTTCTCAAGAATGTCGCCGGCAACTGGATCGGACGCCTCAAGCCTGAACTCGCGCTCAGCGTCCCTGATGATCGCATGGACTTCCGCCTTGTCGAAATCGCTCAGCGCCGAGCTGGAATCGATCGCGGCGAGCGCTGACGAAGCGCTCGCCGCATCAGTAGGGTTTCGGCGCCCCAGCGCCTCCAGCCTGTCCTGTATTCCCGATCTGAGTCTGGCGACCTCATCGCCAGGCGAATCGCCGACCTTTGTGCTTAGCCACTGATCGAGCAGCGAGAGCTTGGTCTTCTCCGCGACGAAGTGGTCTTGGATGCGGGGCGAAATCGCCGCCTCGAATCCGCCCGACGCCGTGCGCCGAAACAGCGTCCGGTTGGCGCAAAGTATGAAGAAGAGCTGCTTCTCGATCACCATGATCGGGTGCAGCCACGCATCCTGATCAAGGCTCTCAGCCAGATTGGAGATCGCGACGGCGACATCGCTCCAGTGCAGGGCTTCGGCAGTTTTCTGGCCGATCCACGATCTATCTGCCGGTCGCCCATCGCGATCAAAATTCGACGCGACGTATACGAATAGCGCTTCCCGCAGAGCGGGAAGCGTCGTCGCTATCCGATCTGCTCCTTCCCCGTTGGCGAACGCCAGGATGACTTCAATGACAGACGCAAACAGGCGTGCGTCCGGCCGCATCTCTGTCGCCGCAATTGACGCCTCGAAGCGC
>CAZPZL010000438.1:0-2544 GCA_964590925.1 uncultured Granulicella sp. | reverse complement strand
GTACTTCTCCGGCGGCCTCACCAAGCAGGGCATCGAAAACGAGGCCAGCATCCGCGCGGCCACCAATGAATGCGTCAAGTCGAACACTGCGATGTATGCCGTAGATACGCGCGGCCTACAGGCGCTCAACGCCGTCGGCGATGCCAATCAGGGAAGTCGTCGCGGCACCGGAGCCTACAGCGGCGCGTCTATGCAGTCTCAACTGAACTCCAACTTCAGTTCGCAGGAGACACTCGGCACGCTGGCCAGCGACACGGGCGGCAAACTCTTCGTCGACTCCAACGACTTTGGCCCTGCCTTCACGCAGGTACAGCGCGACACCGAAGCCTACTACATTCTCGGCTACCACTCCACCAATCCGAAGCGTGACGGAAGCTATCGCCACCTGACCGTCACACTACTAAATCACCCTGAGGCGAAGATCGAGTATCGCCCCGGCTACTATGCGCCCGCCGACTTCCAGCACGCCAAGACTGAGGACCGCGAGTTGGCGCTTACCGAGCAGATGCGCAGCGAGCTGCCCGCCACCGACGTCTCCGTATACCTGCAGGCCTTCTTCTTCAAGCTGCAGGACGGCAAATACTACATCCCCGTCTCGCTGGTCATTCCCGGTTCGCAGATCAACGCTGTTACGGTGAAGGACAAGGACAAGGCCACCATCGACATCCTCGGAGAGGTCAAGGACGCCGCAGGCATCGCCGTGGGACAGGTGCGCCAGACGGTCAACCTCGCCGTCGACGCCAACCAGCAGGTGCAGAAGAAGAACGTGCAATACTCGACTGGCTTCACGCTCGCTCCTGGCAAGTATCACCTGAAGTTTGTGGTGCGTGAGAATCAGACCGGCAACATGGGCAGCTTCGAGACCGACATTCAGGTGCCGGACATGAAGAAGACGCCGCTCAAGCTCAGCTCCGTCATCCTTTCCAGCCAAAGCTCGCCCAACACGACCAAGAAAGTCATCAGCCCGCTGGTGCGCGACGGCAAGGAGTGGGTGCCCAACGTCCCCCACGTCTTCCGTCAGGACCAGCACCTGAGCTTCCTCTACGAGGTCTATAGTCCGACCAAGGATAAGGACGCCACGGCCCAGCCAGTCGCTGCCGGTCAGCCCAAAAAGGAGGGTACGCCGGTCCACGTCCTCACCAGCATCGAGTTCCTGCTGGGCGGGGTGAAGGTCTACGAGACGCCAATGGTCGAGGCCACGGCCATCAATATCCCAGAGCGCGACGCAGTCGGCTTCCAGTTCGACGTGCCACTCACCGGGTTGAAGCCGGGAACCTACGTCTGCCAGGTCAACGTCATCGACGACGCAGGCGGCACCTTCACCTTCCCGCGCATGGCCCTGCGCATCACCCCACCCGCGGCCCCAGTCGTCGCCGCACCCGCGACAACGCCCGTAGCCGCAGCACCAACTCCAGCACCCGCTCCCGCGCTATGAGGAATAGCTCGAAAGTCATCATCCAACAAAAGTGCCGGACGGCATCATCGTCCGGCATGGAATTGCGGGTATGACGAGCTTCAGTAGCACCAAAAATCAGTGACTGGTTTGTCAGCCACTGTAACCTCCAGATGTCCTGTTGCATCTTTCGGTGGTCCGTTGGAATCCCCGAAGCATCCCAGCACACCTTCGACCTGATAGATTGCTGTGCCATTCTTGAACGTGTAAACAGGGTATGCGCAGACCCCGGTGCCTTCAAACGTACCAACACCTTTTGTGATCTCCAGATCGGGAACATCGATCACGGAACGTGGCTTATTCCATGATCGGTAGCGCAGCATTCCGCCAGCGACAGTATCGACCACAATACGATGCGTCTGGGTTTGGCAAACATAATTGATTTTTGCGCCATTCCAAGAATTTGCTGGATAAGGTGGAGCCGCGTCCCGGTTCACAACGTCGATCGCGTACCCAAGCACGGTTGCGTTAACCCAGATGGTGCCAGGGCCATACATGATTCCCTTGTCATTGCAGCCTACATGGTCATTCTTCTCGTCTAAAATCTCCTTGCATACCGCCGGAGTAAAAACGTCTTGAAAGTGAGTCTTCAGCGCGGCGGCATCGTTTAGCGAAATGCTGCCTCCCGCATCGTTAACACGCAGAGGAAACTTCACCAAGAACGACAGTGCCACTGCGTCCTGCTTTCTAAGCGCAGCTCTCAGTTCCTTGTCGAACTTCTCAAATGTAAGAAAGTTTCTTGCTGCCGCCGATTCAGCCTTTGGCATGGCCTTGCATGGATCGATCAAACTCGCATCCTGCGCATACGCCACCGTGGCGCTCATCACAGCAACAATGGCAAAAGAGCAAACAGCTAGTTGCATTTATCCCCTCCACCTTCGGAAACAGAGTCGCACCGATTGTATCGCTCCAAGGCTATCCATGTTGCAGATTTGCTTTGGGAATGACAAAGAATTGGTCGGACACGGTATACTTGGAGATGTGACTACGACCACTTTGGCAACACCCGGCATCGGACAGAACGACTCGGAGAAGACCACCAAGCGCGTGCTGCTGTTGAAGCCGCGGGGCTTCTGTGCGGGCGTGGTGCG
>CAZPZL010000437.1:0-2564 GCA_964590925.1 uncultured Granulicella sp. | reverse complement strand
ACACCTCAAATTACTCCGCGCAATACGGCCGCGCCGCGGGCGGTGTGGTCAACACCGTGACCAAGAGCGGCACCAACCAGCTTCACGGCGAGCTTTTCTTCTACGACCGCGATGTGGATCTGGGTGGCGCCAGCAACCCGTACACCCTGCTCTCCGTAGCTAACGCGGCAGGAGATTACACCAGCGTCCCCACCAAACCCACTGACTGGCGCAAACAGTGGGGCTTCGGCTTCGGCGGCCCGCTTATTCGCGACAAGCTCTTCTTCTTCTATGCCTACGATCAAGAGGCGCGAAACTTTCCCGGCATCTCCCGGCCCTCCGACCCTAACGATCTGTTCGCTCCCGCGAATCCCATCCTCCCCGCCGGAGAAACCTGCTCCTCCAGCGCATTCACCGCCTCCAATCTGACTTTGTCGACCGAAGGCGACTACAACGCCTGCCTGATTGCGGCGCTTTACGGCGTCTCCTTCCAGGCCGGCGCGGCCTACTATACTCAGGGGCTCGGCATCCTGCAATCGCTGATCGGGTATGTTCCCCGCACCCAGGACCAGGTGATCAACCTGCCCAAGCTGGACTACCAGATCAACGGCCGCAATCGCCTGTCGCTGATGTACAACCGCATGCGCTACTCTTCGCCCAACGGCCTGTATTCGCAGTCGTCGGACACCCAGGGCCGCTCCGGCTGGGGCAACGACAACGTCAAGGAAGACTTCGGGATTGCGCGTCTGACCACGTTGTTCGGCGAATCGAAGGTGAACGAAGCACTGGTGCAGTACGGCCGCGACTTTGAATTCGACTATCAGGATCCCCCGGTGCCGAACGAGGCTCCCTTGGCCAACAACACCTTCGGACGCGCGCCCGGCACCGGGATCGGCTATGAACTCTCCGGCGGCTTCTACGCCGGCGCCAACCCCGACCTGCCGCGTATTGCGGACCCCGACGAGCGCCGCCTGCAACTGCTGGACGGGTTCACCTGGGTCCACGGGTTGCACGTCGCCAAGTTCGGCCTGGAGTACAACAAGGTCTCCGACTACGACAACAACCTGTACAACGGCAACGGCAGCTATAGCTATGACTGGAGCTACAACTTTATCGCCGACTACCTGAACCTGACCACCGGCATCGGTGGGCCCATCAACACCGGTCCTGCAGCTAGTTGCAAGGGCGCCGGTGTGTGCTACAACCAGCTCTGGTACGACGATTCGCAGGCCCTGGGCAGCTCGGTGGGCGAGATTGCGACCCGGGAGTATGCCGGCTACGCCACCGACGATTGGCGCATCACCCCGACTCTCACGCTCACCCTGGGGGTGCGCTATGAGTACGAGTATGTGCCTCCGCCGATAGCCCCCAATTCGCTCGTCCCCCAGACCTACGAGAAGCCAGACGATCGAGATAATATTGCTCCGCGCGTCGGGTTCGCCTGGAACGTCTTTGGCGACGGCAAGACCGTTCTGCGCGGCGGTTTCGGTCTCTATTACGGCCGCATTATCAACTCCAACATCCTGCAGACTTATGAGGAGTCGGGGGCCACCAGCGCGGCGGGCAATCCCCTGGGCCAGATCAACTACACCCCCTTATACGCGGGTACAACTTGCGGCCCTAGCTTGACCAACCAAGTAGCCCTCACCTATCCCACCCTGATGGCCGGCCCCATCTGCGTCGCCCCGTCCAGTTCAACTCCAACGACGAACATAATTGGTGTCGCGCCAAGCGCCGCCTTCCTCGACTCCCACATGCGCAATCCGCAGGTGGACGAGACCGACCTGGCCCTGGAGCAGGACCTGGGGCACAACACCACGCTCAGCATCACCTACATGGGGTCCTTCGGCCACGATCTCCCCAGCGCAATCGACACCAACTACAATCCGTCTGCAACCGCGGTCATTCCGTGGGCGCTCGGGCCAGCCCCTTCGTCCACCCCCCTCTCGTCCTATCCGGTGAGCACCAACTCCGAGGCGCCAACCAGCCTCTCCCAGTATCCAGTCCCCCCCAGCGGCGGTGGCTATACCGTTTTTCCACATGGCGGCGCCAAAGAGCCCCTCACCCCCGGAGTTCCGTACGCGGCCAAGGTCTTCTTGGGAACCGGCATACGGCCAAATCCAAATTACTACCAGATCCTCGATGTCAAGAGCAGTGTCAACTCCAACTACAACGCCCTGGCGTTCCAACTGGACCGTCGCTACAGCAATGGATTTTCGGTGTTGACCAATATCACCTGGTCGCATGCGCTGGACGAAAACCCCTATGAATCCACCGTCGTGCCCAGCTACAACATACTCGACCCAACCAACATTCGGGCGGAGTATGGCAACAGCGCGACCGACGTGCGCTTGCGTTATGTTGCCGCTGTGGTCTACCAGCCGCAGACCCACTTCCACGGGTACAAGGACTATTTGCTGGGCGGCTGGCGCATCGCGCCCCTGGTGCAGATCCAGTCCGGACTTCCTTATACGCCGTATGTCAGCGTCAGCTCGTTCAAGTCGGTCACGGTCACCCCGCAGCAGTTCTCCGGCTGCACGCCGCCTGCGGGCGCCACGACCTGCACCGAGACCCTCGCCGGGACC
>CAZPZL010000436.1:0-2582 GCA_964590925.1 uncultured Granulicella sp. | reverse complement strand
TTCATGGCTCACCAGTTGTTCGAACTCCGGCAGGCGAAACTGAAGAGCACTGATGTTGACGGCAACTGACAGAGTGGCCATTTCCTTATCTTTGGCCCATGCGGCAATCTGCTTGCAGGCTGTTTCCAGAACCCAGCTTCCCAGTTCCAGAATCAATCCAGTTTCTTCGGCCAGGGGAATGAAGCTACCCGGTGCCACAATACCGTGCCGCGGATGATTCCAGCGGATTAGAGCTTCAGTGCCCACCACCTTTCCGCGACTTACCTGCGGCTGAAAGTAGAGCTCAAACTGTTTTTCGCGGATTGCCACACGCAGTTCTTCTTCCATTACGGCGCGGGCAGAGACTGCGGCCTGCAAATCCGGAGTGAAGAAGCGCAGCGTGTTGCGGCCTGCCGCCTTGGCCTGATCCATAGCAATATCGGCCTGTTGCAATATTTTTACTGCTTCTTCGCGATGATCTCCGGTAATAGTGATGCCAATGCTGCATGTGCAGAGGCATTCGCGGCCATTGAGTTGAAAAGGTTGAGCAAGGGCAGACAACAGTTTCTCGCCCACGACCTTAGCCTGTTCCTCGGCATGGTGGGTTGTTTCGCTCAATTCTTCCAGCATCACCACGAACTCATCTCCGCCGATTCTCGCCACCAGATCGATCTCGCGGACGCTGGCGGTAAGCCGGCGTGCCACTTCCTGAAGCAGCAGATCGCCCATATGATGGCCCAGAGTGTCGTTCAAAGTTCTAACGTTGTCCAGATCAAGCAGCAGTAGTGCACATTTGCGGCCGCTGCGATCATTGGCGATCAGTGCAAGGCGCAGCAAATCCAGTAGCAGTTGCCGGTTAGGCAGGCGGGTAAGCGGATCGAAAAAAGCAAGATCATTGATCTTCTCGTTCGCCGCAAGGGCTGCGGAGTTGTCCCGAACCACGCAAAGCAGGCAGGCAACGCCCTCAACCTCAATGATCGACGCCGAGGTCAAACTCCAGAGAAGCTCCCCATTCCGTTTTTTGAAGCGTACATTTTCGTCCCTGAAAAATGAGTTTTGATGCACCTGATCAATTATTCGTTTCCGGTCATTCACATCTACCCAAATGCCAAGTTCCAGCGATGTCTTGCCGATGACTTCGTCGCGCTCGTAGCCCATGATGTCGAGAAATGACTTGTTGACATCGACGTATCGGCCATCGCTCATCCGGGTGATGGTGATGCTGTCCATGCTTGTTTGGAATACATTGCGATAACGTTCTTCGCTCAGCCGCAGAGCCTCGACAGAGTTGGCCAGAAGTTCTTCTACACGTTTGAGGGCGGTGATGTCCCTGCCGTAGACCGTTACGCCGGTGGCCGCTCCAGAGAAAATAATTGGGTAGAAGGTGATCTCGAAGAAACGGCCGTCACTGAGCTTATGTTCAACTTTGTATGTCCCTTCGGTCAGCGCTCGCTGATAGAGAAGAGGCCAGACAGCCGCTTTCTCTGGGGGCAGTACTTCTGCGGGATTCATCCCCGCTGTAACCTGAACGCCAAAGCAGCATTGAATGTAGCGCTCGAAGTTTTTGTTGAATACGACAACACGAAAGTCCAGATCGACCGAACCCCACATGTCATCGGTGCCATCGATCAAAGCCAGCAGATTGGCTTCAGCCTGTTTGCCCATACCAACTTCTTTCCGCTCCTGCGACGTTCTCCCTGGCACGCCCACGAACTCCCACCCTATCTCTTTGGGCGATTAGATAGGGAGGGACGTACTTGATCCTGTGAGATATATCGGCGGCTCCACTCGGAAACTTGATGGGAACATGCCGTACTTCGCAGCCAGTGGTACCCTGA
Source organism: uncultured Granulicella sp. (assembly GCA_964590925.1). Taxonomy (GTDB): domain Bacteria; phylum Acidobacteriota; class Terriglobia; order Terriglobales; family Acidobacteriaceae; genus Edaphobacter. The sequence goes on along the minus strand of CAZPZL010000436.1, from coordinate 765 downwards.
AATGCTTCGTGCCCCCCCCCTTTTTCTGGCAAGGGTGGGACAGCACGAACCTCATGGCGCGTAAGCGCCGTTTGGCCGCACCGCAGATTCTCTGTTTGGTCGTACTGTAGCTGCTGGTTTATCGTGGAAGTCAGCCCATGAAGCAGACCCTCACCCGCCTCGCACTCACTCTTCCCGTCGTCTGGCTGGTAGTCTCGCTGGTCTTTCTACTCATTCACTTAGTTCCTGGCGACCCCATCCAGATGATGATGGGCGAGGGTGCGTCTCCGGCAGACACGGCGGCTCTGCGCCACGATCTGCGTCTCGATCTGCCTCTGCCTCAGCAGTATGTCTACTACTGGACAGGCGTCTTCCATGGGGATCTGGGCAAATCCATCCGTCTGCACGACACCGTCGCTCACCTGATCGCTGCTCGCTACCCATACACGCTGGCTCTGACATTGACCGCATTGGGGTTAGGACTGCTTCTCGCACTCCCCGCTGGGATTCTGGCTGCTGTGCGCCGGGGCCGCTGGCTAGACCAGACAATCTCTGTAGTCAGCCTCTTCGGCCTCTCCGTTCCCGGCCTGGCACTGGGTCCGGTATTGATTCTTGTCTTCTCCATCTACCTCGGATGGTTGCCCGTTTCCGGCGCAAACGCGGGCGGAGGCTCCTCCATCGATTGGCGCTATCTTGTTCTGCCTTCAATCGCCATGGGCGCATCCCTCGCTGCAATCCTCACCCGCATGGTGCGTACCGCGATGCTCGAAGAGCTAGGCCAGGACT
>CAZPZL010000435.1:0-2585 GCA_964590925.1 uncultured Granulicella sp. | reverse complement strand
TCATGGCCTCGAATCTGACCGGCGTAGATGCCAGTTGGGCCCCCGAGTACACCTACTCGACCGCCTTCCACGAACCTGCCTTCGATGCATACTCCCTGACCAAGCTGATCCCCGCTCTTCAGGTCGATTCTGCCGCCAAGTCCGCCGCCAGCCAGACCTACCTGCGCGCATATTTCCCCGGTGACATGTCGCTGATCCTGCAACTGGCCTGGCCGCAGTATGCCTGCTCGCTCAACCACGACTCGGCCGCCACCTTCGCCGCCTGCGCCTGCGCCTCCACCAAGTAGTCTCATCCTATCCGCGCGTCGATTCGACCAGTGTCCTTGCAGAGTGCTACGATTTTTCTCGACGACACACTTTCTTCTTCACACCACAAGGACTCTTCATGCGCACTCTGCACATCTCTCTGCTTGCACTGACCCTATCCATCACCGCTACGGCATCCGCGCAAAGCTTCACCTGTGGCACGGCAAAGAAGGGTGGAGCCACGGCTCTGACGCCTACCACGGTCGTCTCGGCCACCTCTGCGGGTTGGGATCTCAACACCGTGCCTTCCGTTTCGGGAGGCGTCTGCTCGTCGGACAAGCCGTTCTACTTCTCCGCCCCGCTGGCCGAGGGCAACTACCGCGTCACGGTCACGCTCGGCGGCACACAGGCCTCGGTCACCACGGTCCGCGCCGAGGCGCGTCGCCTGATGGTCGAGAAGCAGCCCATCGCAGCGGGCGGGTCCATCGCGCGCAGCTTTGACGTCAATCTCCGCGTGGCTGATTTCACCAAGCCCGACGGCACCGCCGGCCGCGTCAAGCTCAAGGCGCGCGAGATCGGCAATCTCGACTGGGACGACAAGCTCACGCTGGAGTTCAACGGGACCAATCCCAGCGTCCGCAGCATCATCATCGAGCCGCTCACCGGGGCCAAGGCCGAGCCGACCATCTACCTCGCCGGCGACTCCACCATGGTCGATCAGGACACTGAGCCTTGGGCCTCCTGGGGCCAGATGCTGCCGCGCTTCTTCCTGCCCGGCATCGCCATCGCCAACCACGCCGAGTCGGGCGAGGCCTCGAACTCCTTCCTCGGCGAGCAGCGTTTCGCCAAGATTCTCTCCGTCATCAAGCCGGGCGACTATTTCATCGTGCAGTTCGGCCACAACGATCAGAAGAATAAAGACTTCCTGCCTCAATACCACACCATCATGACCCAGTTCGTTACCGACGTACGCGCTAAGGGAGCCACGCCAATTATCGTCACGTCGATGAATCGCAACAGCTTCGATGACTCGGGCCATATCAAGGACACCTTCGCCGGATACATTCAGGCGGCCCGGGAGGTAGCCACAGCCACCAACACCACACTGATCGACCTGAACGAGATCTCGAAGACTCTCTTTGAGGCTCTCGGCCCCGGACCAAACGGCACCGAACACGCCTTCATGTTCTTTGACGTCAACACCTTCCCCGGCCAGACCACCGCCATCCACGACTCCACCCACTTCAACAACTACGGAGCCTACGAGCTGGCCCGCGCCATTGTTCAGGCGACACGCGACCAGAAGCTACCCTTCGCCAAGTACCTCGATCCGTCGGTTCCCACCTTCGACCCAGCCCACCCCGACGCCTTCGATAAGTTCAGCCTTCCCTTTACCCCGATCCTGAAGGCCGAAGACCCCACCAAAATCCCCCAGGCCAATCTGAAGTAGCCACTACGTTGCGGATACATAATTACGCTCTTTTGCTTGTCATTCCGCTCTTTTGTTTGGGAACTACATACATGACGACCTTTCACATTACGACACAGTTGATGGATACGCCTTTTCTTGACAAGTTATGAAACGCATGGCTAGCATTGCAGCCACTATGAATACAGCACTGAGAAAAGATAACAATAAAAAAATCACAGCAGATGAGGCGGATGCGAAAGGTGTCGCATCCGTCATCTGTCTGGAGTGCAAGCAAGATGTGAGATTGCATCATGGCAAGAAGATCGCCCATCATTTTGAGCATTTGCCCAGCGACGAGAAGTGTCCTCTTCGCCATCACCGTCATCAACGGCCTTAAGAGCACTGTGGGTAGCAGAATGCAAGGGATACAAGGATATAGTTCCCTTTTGTTTGTCATTCCGTAGCGCAGCGGAGGAATCTGTTGTGTGCCCCATGATTGGCTCAGCAACACTGTGCCAACGTGGGGTTTCTCATTTCGGCGACTTGACCAACGAACGATAAAGCTCGACGGTCTGGGCGGCGATGGACTCCCACGCAAAAATCTGCTCGACGCGTTTGCGGCCGGCAGCTCCCATCCTCCCGCACAGTTCGGGGTTGTCCAGTAGCTCCGTAATCCGCGCGGCCAGATCGCGTGCAAATAGGTCGGCATCGAGGGGAAAGCCCGTCACAGGGTCCGGCTCGAAGGGCACCAGCCGCCCCGTCTCGCCGTCGACGACGACCTCCAGAATCCCGCCCACAGCACTTGCCACCACCGGAGCGCGGCAGGCCATCGCCTCTAAGTTTATGATTCCGAACGGCTCGTAGACCGACGGGCAGCAGAAGACCGCGCAGTGCGAGTAGAGCTGGATGGCCTCTTCCTTGGTGACCA
>CAZPZL010000434.1:0-2593 GCA_964590925.1 uncultured Granulicella sp. | reverse complement strand
GAACGAGATTCCCGAACTCCGTAGACTCTTGTGCAAGGTCAGAGAACCCTTGCTGGGACGCCCACTGCGCAATCTCCTGCCACTCTTGTGCCGTTACGGCATTGAGCAGTTCGCCAGCTCTTGAAAGATTGCTTGCAGAGTAAGCATTCTCGCAGCTTTGTGGCGCAAGAGCAATTGGCATCGGTACGCGGTCTATCGACGTTTCCACTGCATCCATTGAGAAAACTGGCATTCCTCGCATGATCTTGGCAGCGGGCATGGCTCCAGATCGCATCGGCGTAGCCATGCGCATACGAGAGAACGTCGCACCGGCTGCCATTGTCTGCGTAACCCGGCGCAGCGCAGGGATTCCCTGTGATTTTGATTCTTCCGGCCTGTCGGCGACGACCAGCCAGTTGGTCCACGCACTGATGAGGCGATAGAGGAGCGCCGTACTCTGTCCCGCAGTCGCGTCAAGCTCCTTCAATCGCATTGCTGCTGCAAAGCGAGCAATCGAAGAACGCTGGTCCTCGGTTTCAGACTGTGGCACCTGCATGATCGATAGCTCCTGGCGAAGGGTTTCTCCCGCTTCTGTTTCAATCTCCAGAACCACGGGACCGTCGATCATTTGGCTGTCAAATCGCGCCGAAGCAATTACTGTATCCCCGTCGAAGACTGCTCCATACTGGACCGGGGCAAGGTGCGCCGCGCCCTCCGGCCAGTGAACAATGGCCCGTCTGGCGCGTGGTGCCCTCATTCGCTCGAAATGCCGAACGATGCGTTCCGCCATATCCTCACGCGGTGCCACGAGTTCGCAGTCGCCGCCGGTGCTGGTTGCCAGTTCCCGCACAAATGCTTCGGAGACCGCATTGCCGACTCCGACTGTGAAAATGCGATGCCCAGAGCGTTTTGCTTCCTGGACAACGGGCTGCCATGAAGAGACCTCGCCGTCAGTCACCAGCAGAATGTCAGCGCCTTCGGTCTCGCCCAGCACACGATATGTCGTTTGCAATGCTTCGCCGATCTGAGTGCCGCCCATGTTTGCATCAAGCTGTCGCGCAAAGTGCCGGGCAAGTTCCCGATTCGCAGAAGTGCAAGGGGTAACGCGTTCCCACAGAGAATGGGTTGCATTGCCGAAGGCGATAAGCGCCACTTGGTCTACTGATTGCAATGTATCGAGAATGCCTTCCAATGCCTTTTTCGCCTGTGCAATCGAATCGCCCTGCATTGAGCCGGAACAATCGATGAGAATTGCGAGATTCAATGGCCTCGGCTGATGAAGGCCAGGAAAAAAAGGCTGGAAGCTCGCTACCGCCGCTACACCATCGCCATCGGAGCCGCAAAGCGCAAAGCTGCGCGCGGTTCGCGGTGCCTGCACATTCAGCACAAAGTCCCGGTCCATAGCGGCTTGCTCTTCGCTCAACGAGATTACAGTTTTATCCGCTTGGTGTGCGAGCGCGACCGTGTGCGAGGGGCAGGTGAACTGTGCTTGCCGCAGGCTTCCGAAGACCTCCATGTTGAGTGAGAAACGATTCTCAATAGTGAGCGATGATTCCGGTGCCTGATGCAGAGCATGGGGCGAATCACCGAACCTCGTTGCGATTGTTGTGGGAACGAAGATGCGGAGCCGCTCGCCGGCCCAGCGGTACATCAGCGCATACCGGATGGTGACAGTTGCGCTTTCTTGAGCCAGCAGATTGCCGACGTTCATGGTGAACAGGCCAGGCTCCAATTGCTCCAGCATGACAGCCGCATCGCCAGCCGCAATGGCGTCCTCGTACTTCTCCTCGGCAGCTTTTTTTTCGACCACGACGCCCCTCAAAACGCGTCCCCCGATCTCCACTTCAAGCTCCAGCAGCACCGCATCCAACGGAAGTGGGAAGGTGTAGACCGCCTCGATATTTACAGACTCTTCGTTCCGGTAACTTTGGCGCATGGTCACTTCCGCCAGCAGATCCCGCAGAACAGCCGATATAGAGACGCCGGTCAGGGCGACCCGTTCGCCGCAAATCCCTTTCATTGCACATGCCAGACTGCTCATCGTTCTTCCCCTCCGTTCTGAAGTTGTTCATATACCTGCAACACGCCGCGAAAGAAGGCCCGCACCTGCTCCGGGTTCAGGCCAGCTCGGCCAGGTTCCAGTGTGATTTCTACGCCATCGGCCACAACCAGATGGCTCCATACTTCCACGGTGCCCGTGCGCCGTGGCGCTGGCGGCAGTGGTCCACTCGCCTGCTGCTTGAGCACTTCCCCTATCCTTTCCAGGGAAAGCCCGGCAAGCTGCCATTTCCGCACGAGTAAAAGCTGCTCCACATGCTGCTGTGTGTAAGAGGCTCCCTTGCCGATGCCCTGCGGACGGTCCACCAATCCGGTCTGGATGTAGTACCGGACAGTTCTCCGTGGCAGTTCCGCCAGCGCCGCGATTTCGTCCAACGAGAAAGCCCTTTGGTTGTCCATCCCAGGAATATAAGACAGTTATGCTGTCGTTGTAAACTGTCACGTATATTCAAGGCCGGAATGATTGTCTGCCAGTCAAACCGTGCCAGATTAGGTAGTCCCCGCTGGTCGCTGGGCAGGTGGAGGCATGGGCGGGGTGCCGGAGCATTGTGTTGCA
>CAZPZL010000433.1:0-2612 GCA_964590925.1 uncultured Granulicella sp. | reverse complement strand
TGCCCGAGCCGCTGACTCCGCTGACGACGGTCAGCGCGTTGTGGGGGATGTCGACGTTGATGGACTTGAGGTTGTGAGTGCGCGCGCCACGCAGAATGATGTGCTCGCTGGCGGTAACGAGGACGCACTTGGCTGGCACAGCTTGCTCCGGCATTGCCGGAGCAGATCTAACAGCGTTCGCGTCGATGATTTGGGTCGGCATGGCCACTCTCTATTGTCGGTAGATTGAGACGCTTTGTCCATCTACAGTGTTTACGCGGGTTTTCCCGTGGATGAAGCACGGATCGAGCAATTATCCTACCCAACTTGCTTCCACGCGCCCCGTTGTTTACAGTCAGTGGAGAACGGAATGACGACACAACTGGAGAAGATTCTCGCGCATACACGGCATGATGTCGCCGAGCGAAGAGCTGCAGCTGACATAGACCTTATGGAGCAAAGGTCGGCGGCGCATCGACCTCGCGGCTTTGCGGCAGGGTTGCGCAGGACGGCAGCCACGGGACCAGCAGTTATCGCCGAACTGAAAAAAGCTTCACCGTCGAAGGGTTTGATTCGCCCCGATTTCGATCCCGCAGCGCTAGCCGTGACGCTACAGGCCGCTGGAGCCGCAGCGCTCTCGGTGCTGACGGACGAGAGGTTCTTTCAAGGCTCGCTCGCCAACCTCACACTGGCATCGAACGCCGTCTCGATTCCATGTCTGCGCAAGGACTTCATCGTCGACCCGCTGCAGGTTCTAGAAGCACGTGCAGCTGGGGCGGACGCGATTCTGCTGATTGTCGCGGCGCTCGCCGATGACGCGCTAACAAGCCTCTACCGCGAGGCACAGCGTCTGGAACTGGACGTACTGTGCGAGGTACACGACCGCGCGGAATTGGAACGCGCCATTGCTCTAGGCTTTAACATCATTGGCGTGAACAGCCGCAATCTGCACACCATGCAGGTGGTGCCGCAGACCCAGATCGATCTGGCCGAGTGGCTGCCGTCCGAGGCCGTACATGTGGCCGAGAGCGGCATTCAGAGCGCGGCAGATCTGGCACGGATGCACGGCGCAGGCTACGACGCATTCCTCGTCGGCGAGTCGCTGATGCGCCAGCCCGACCCGGCGGCTGCACTAGCCAAGTTGTTGGCAACCTAGGCCGCTGCAACTCACAAACAATTCGCCTGACGCAAGTACAATCATCCAAGAGATGAGGGCGACGGGATGTGGGTGAAGATCTGCGGTAACACGAATCTGGAAGACGCCCAGCTAGCCGCCGAGTTGGGCGCGGACGCGGTGGGCTTCGTCTTTGCCGCAAGCCCACGTCGGGTTACGCCGGAACAGGTGGCCGCGATTGTGCCATATCTTCCAGCGCAGATCGAGCGCGTGGGAGTCTTCGACTCGCTGTATGCCGAGGAGATTGCCTCGATTGCGCTGGAGGTCGGGCTGACGGCGGTACAGCTCCACGGCGAGATCAACGAGGAACTGGCGACCCGCTTGGCGGAGCAATTCGCAGGTGGTGTGCGTATCATTCAGACGCTGCACTGGGCGGTCGACGGGAGTGTGCAGACGGGGACTTCGCCAACAGAGCTTACGACACGACTCGCTGCGGATACACCTGCCACATGGCTTGCCGCCGAGATTGCACGCGTCGCACGGTTGGGTGTCGCCGAGCGCGTTCTGATCGACTCAAAGGTGGGCACGGCTACGGGCGGGACCGGTGTGTCCTTCGACTGGGATGCGGCGCGAGTAACCTTCTCCTCCGCACCGAGCGGCGTGCAGTTGATCGTCGCAGGCGGATTGAAAGCGGAAAATGTCGCTGGAGCAATTGCGCGCCTAGCTCCGTGGGGCGTCGACGTAAGCAGCGGAGTTGAGGGGGCCGTAGGGCGCAAAGATCCACACCAACTGGCGCAATTCATCCGCAACGCGCATGAGTCTGCTATACGCTGATCGCTGTTTCTTGTATATTTTCGGATGGATTAAAGACGTCTCAATTAGCGATGAGGATGCGATCCATGGACGTGAGCCCGGGGGGTGCGATCATGGTAAGTCTGCGTTCGCGGGTGTCCACCCGGCGAGTTCAATGCGTAGGCGGACGCTGACATAAGAGCCGTCATAGCGATCAGCAAGCACACTAACGCGATCTGAAATGGATATTTCATCTTCGGCTCCTTTTTTAGGCTACAACAATTGGACGCCTGTACATTAGCTGCGACTCTATTATTTTTCCCTGACGATAATGATACCTTACAGGTGCCAATAATGCAAGTTACAAGTTCATCTGACTCGAATTCCACAAGGAAAAGTTGTGCAGTAACTAACAACCGTCCTATAATGGAAAATAAGATGACTACCAACCTCAGCCGCTTCTGGTTTACCTTCCGCTACTGGCAAACAGTGGCGGGCTCGGCGGAGTAGGCTCATCTGAACGATCTGGTATGATCTGCACGTTTCAGTTGAAACCAAATCCATGCGAGCCGCGACCGATCTCTGTCGCGGCTTTTGCTTTGTACCGTGAGTTGTACGGAGGACAGGACTGATGAGCGTAACAGCAGCGTTGACATCGCCGATGACATCTCCACTGGCCGCGAAGACTGGGCGCTTCGGCGTCTATGGCGGCCGCTATGTGCCGGAG
>CAZPZL010000432.1:0-2614 GCA_964590925.1 uncultured Granulicella sp. | reverse complement strand
GACACGGTTATGGAGGCATTACGATGACGAAGGTTCGCAAGACAGCATTACTCAAGGCTTATGGCCGGCAGTGGACGCCGTTCGAGAAAGTGGAGATCACAGCCCAAATGGAGCAAGAGTATCCATTGCTTATCAACTGCCGCGCTATCTACGCCAACAGTCGCATGGAGGTCCAGATGTTCGCGGTTGATTCTGCGATCGGAGGCGTCATGCAGGTCACGTTCATCAGGCACGGAGATATTGAGCAACTGTCGTGGGAGGAACTGCAGCGCGCACTTCATGAGATATTCGGGCCGGAGGTTGTGGCGGTCGAGATCTACCCGGCGCTTGTCGATGAATGGCAGACGAAGTTGCATCTGCGCGTGCTCTGGGTGTTGCCGTCGACCTGGACGTTGCCGTTCGGACTGCATGTTATGGGAAGTTGGGGGAAGAAGTAATGACCGCTCAACAGGTCTGCAACATCCTGAAAGGTTACCGATTCAATTACGCCAATGAGCAGGATCTGCAAGAGGGAATCAAGCGGGCCTTTACGGAGGAGAAGTTGATCTTCGGTGAAGAAGTATCACTTTCCAAAAAAGATCGCATTGACTTTATGGTGGAGCGGGTTGGCGTCGAGGTCAAGGTTGGTCACCCTCTCTCGGCGGTGATGAGACAGATTCACCGTTACGCCCAGGATGAACAGATTGACGAATTGCTCATAGTCACAAACCGATGCCGCCATTCGATCATTCCAGAGATTGTCAACGGCAAGCCGGTCGTAGTTCTATTTCTCGGATGGGGATCGCTTTGAAAACCTACGGAACGATGCAGATCAACGGGAAATGGATTCATCTTCGCCTTGCGCCCCACGTCGCTCTGCGCTTCAAGCGCGTCTTTCCGAAGGTGGACAAGGGAAGCGTAGGAGCGCTCAAGCTCTCCATGACCCCCGAGAGCTGCCGTGATCTGGAATGGTTCATCGAACGCTATCCGGTCGAGGGTGATGGAATTGAGCAGGTGTCATCTCTAGCCAATCAATACCGCGAGAAGATGACTCTGGTCGACAGATTCCTAAGCGCGCAGCAAGCCCCGCTGTCGTTTGAGTTGAACTGTGAGAAGCGCGAGTACCAACTGGTTGCTGCGTCGATGCTTCTGACGACTGGCTCCCTGCTTCTTGCCGATGATGTTGGGCTTGGGAAGAGCCTCGTTGCTTTTCTTGCCATCTCCGATCCGCGCACCAGGCCGGCGGTCTATGTCACGCTCACGCATCTGCCCAGGCAGGTACAGTCCATGTTGGCACACTTCGCTCCATGGCTCGGTGTCCACGTCGTAAACAAAGGTCAGCCGTATGACATGACGCAGTTCCGGCGCCGCACAGTTCCGTACCCAGATGTGGTGATTCTGAGTTACAGCAAACTCTCCGGCTGGGCCGAGACTCTGGCGAAGACTTCCAAGAGTGTAGTCTTCGACGAAGTTCAAGAGTTGCGTCATGGAGATAGCAACCGATACCGGGCTGCGAAACTTCTCGCAGACTCCGTGGATTATCGCATGGGAATGAGCGCCACTCCGATCTATAACTACGGCGGTGAGATATTCAACGTGATGGAAGCAGTATCCCCAGGTGCCTTGGGAAGCAGTTCTGAATTCTTCACTGAATGGTGCAACGACTACTCTTCGTCCGACAAGGCCAGTATCAAGAACCCGGCAGCGTTTGGCTCGTATATGCGTGAGGCTGGACTCATGCTGCGACGGACACGCAAAGAAGTTGGAAGAGAATTGCCTCCGTGTTACGCCGACGTACAACACGTCGAGGCGGATCTTGATGCGCTTGAGCGGGTGAGCAAGACCTGTGCTGAGCTGGCTGAGATGCTCCTCAAGGCCGGCGGCATGGGTATCGACAAGATGCGCGCCGCTGACGAGTTTGACTGGAGGCTGCGCCAGGCTACAGGAGTGGCGAAAGCTCCCCACGTGGCAGAGTTTGTGAAGTTGCTGGTCGAGTCCGGAGAGAAGGTTGTTCTCTATGGATGGCACCATGCCGTGTACGCAATCTGGAAAGACAAGTTCGTAGACATTCCAATTGCGATGTACACCGGTCAGGAGTCGATCGCTCAGAAAGAAGAAGCGAAGCGGCGGTTCATTGCCGGCGAAGCAAAGGTTCTCATTATGTCACTGCGCTCAGGTGCTGGTCTCGACGGCCTTCAAGGTTCCTGCAATATGGTTGTCTTTGGAGAACTGGATTGGTCGCCTGGAGTCCACGAGCAGAACATAGGTCGAGTGTGGCGCGACGGTCAGGAGAACTCGGTCAACGTGTACTACATGGTCTGCGACGATGGATCGGACCCGTTCATGGTTGAAGTGAATGGAGTCAAAGAGCAGCAGATAAAAGGAATTCGCGACCCAGAGGCAGAACTAGTTGAGAAGTTGCAGCTCGACCCAGATCGAATCAAGAACCTTGCTCGTCAGTACCTCGACAAGCATAGTGCTAAGTCAATCGAAGGAACACCGCTCTTCAACGAGGTTACAATATGAAGCCCACACCAGCCCCCTACACGGCCAGCGAATTGCGGGATATGCTCAAGGACCGTCAAGGCGGCATGACCCAAGTCCAGTTCGCGAATGAGATCGGGATTTCCATGCA
>CAZPZL010000431.1:0-2622 GCA_964590925.1 uncultured Granulicella sp. | reverse complement strand
CACGAATCCTTGATGCCCTTCACAATGTCGTAGGCTTCCTGCGGCCTCAGCAGCGCAGCCATATCCTTAATACAGATCGAATCGACGCCAAGATCCTGCAACCGCTTGGCCATCGTCACAAATTGTTCGGTGGTATGGAGCGGGCTGGTCGTATAACAGATCGTTCCCTGCGCGTGCTTGCCGGACTTCTTCACCGCCGCGACCGCACACTTCAGGTTGCGAATGTCGTTGAGCGCGTCGAATACGCGGAAGACGTCCATGCCGGTCTCAGCTGCCTTTGCAACGAAGCGTTCGACCACGCTATCCTCGTAGTGCCGATAGCCGAGCAGATTCTGTCCGCGCAGCAGCATTTGTAGCCGCGAGTTCGGCATCAGCTTGCGAAAGGTGCGCAGCCGCTCCCAGGGATCCTCGTTCAGGAAGCGGATGCAGCTATCGAAGGTCGCCCCGCCCCAGCACTCCACAGACCAGTAACCCGCCTTGTCCAGATCGGCGCAGGCGGGAATCATATCTTCCATGGACATTCGAGTCGCCATCAAACTCTGATGGGCGTCTCGAAGAATCAACTCTGTAACATCAATATTTTTTGCCATTTCCATCCAGATCGCAGTCTACAGGAGAAGCGCTCCATTCAGGCGGCGCAAGAAAATTATAGTGGAAAGGAGCAAAGCCTGCCGAGCAGTACAGTATCTGGCAGAACCTGCTTTCCGCTTCCATTGCTACATCCACGGCACGATCATTCTATCTCTGCGTCCAATTCACAATATGTGACAGACAGCACACCGCTGCTGGAGATGAAGGTGTTATGGCTAACACCCCAGCATGGTAACGGAGGGGGTTCTGCGCAGGCTACGGAGGTAGTCGTCTAGCCAGCGAATCAACTCATTCATTCAATGCAGTTTGAAGTGTTAGAAATGTCTCGAGAAAGGTCAGTTTCCAAGTGCGCCGCTGGTTAGCCAACACAACTGATTGCGTGGTTACTTAATGTCGCGCCAGTTGGGGCCGAGGCCAAGTTCGGCGAGAATCGGCACGCTGAATTCGGCGGCGGCTTCCATCTCGTACTTGACGAGGGCCTGCAACTCGTCGGCCTCGGCGGGCAGCACGTCGAAGAGCAATTCGTCGTGGATCTGGAGCGTCATGCGGGAGCGGAGATGGCGTGCAGATATCTCGGCGTCGATGCGGATCATGGCTAGTTTGATGAGGTCTGCTGCGGTGCCCTGTAGCGGTGTGTTGATCGCGGTGCGCTCGGCGAATCCGCGCTGGTTGGGATTGCGCGAGCTGATGTCTGGGATGGGTCGAACGCGACCGAAGTACGTGCGAACGAGCTGATCGCGACGAACGTCTTCGAGCGTTTTGTCGATGAAGGCGCGGACGCCAGCGTAGCGCTCGAAATACTTTTCAATGTAGTTGCGGGCCTCGCGCTGGTCGATGCCGAGCTGTGCGGCCAATCCAAAGGGTGAGATGCCGTAGACGATGCCGAAGTTGACGGCCTTGGCTCGCGCGCGGGTCTCTTTGTCGAGCTGGTTGACCGGAATACCAAAGACCTCGGATGCGGTAAGTGTGTGAATGTCCTGCCCGGTTCGATAGGCGTTGAGCAGCAGCGGGTCCTGTGAGAAGTGTGCCATCAACCGCAGCTCAATCTGCGAGTAATCCGCCGAGAGCAGCAGATTTCCTGGCGCAGGAATAAATGCCGCACGAATCTCTCGCCCCAACGCAGTTCGCACTGGAATGTTTTGCAGATTCGGATTGGTAGACGAGAGCCGCCCTGTCGCCGTGCCCACCTGATTGAAGGTCGTATGCACACGCCCCTCAGCGTCGACTAGATTGGGCAGCGAGTCGAGATACGTCGAGCGCAGTTTCGCCAGTTGGCGATGCTCGATGACGAGCGCGGCGATGGGGTGGTTCTCAGCCAGCTCTTCGAGCACATCCTGCGCCGTGGAGATGACCTTGCCCTTGCCATGCTTCGTCGGCTTGGGCAGTAGCATCCGGTTGAAGAGCACATCGCCGAGCTGCTTAGGCGAGTTCAGATTAAAGCGATGGCCGGAGTCGGCAAAAATCCTCTCTGCCAGCGTATCCATCTCGATAGCCAGACGAGTCGACATCGCCGATAGAACCGTTGTGTCGATGCGAACGCCCACCTGCTCCATACGCAGCAACACCGGAACCAGTGGCAGATCCATCGTCCGGTAAAGGTGGAGCAGCGGGTGCGATTTGGTTGGAGAAGCAGATCCCTCCGCTGCGCTACGGGATGACAACAACGCAGCGCTGGTAGATGACAACAACGCAGCGCTGGTAGATGACAACGATGTCGCAGCAACGGATGTCGCAGCAACGGATGACGTAGAAGAAAAAACGTCGTCGCTCTCAGCCATCTGCTGGGCGAAGACTACGGCGAGTCGAACGATAGCAGCCGCGGCCTCCGCCAGTTGATTCGGATCGGCAGGATTCGCCTTCGTCGGTTGATGTACCAGCGCGCGATTGGTCGAACGCGCCGCAATCTCCGGCAGCGTGTGCGTGGAGTGCGTGGGATTGATGAGGTAGCTCTGGAGCATCACATCTGTAATCTCACCGCGCAGCTCAATGCCGTGCGGAGCTAAAGCACGCAGCACAGCCTTCAGATCATGA
>CAZPZL010000430.1:0-2631 GCA_964590925.1 uncultured Granulicella sp. | reverse complement strand
GCGATGATAGGAAGGTATTCCGATGGCTTTCTGAATACATGGGCATGGAAGGCCTGCCACCACTTATGGCGATAGTCGGTGAGGGCGAAAACGTCAGCTGGTTTCTGGGGAGCCTTGCTTGATCTCGTTCCCATGTCTTCCAGTCTGCCAATTCGACTCCCGCGTGCAGCACTTATATGTGGGTGAACACGGTAAATGGCTATGACGGTGGGTGAGTTGGTGGCGAAGGTCACGGACCCGTACGAGCGACAGGCTCGCTTGTACCCAGCCCTGTTGACCTTGTTGCCATTGTTGGCGATGGTTATGCTGCTCTACGCTCCTCAGGCCTCATCGTTCACCGGCACCTTGACGATCGCAGTCTCGTGCGGCGGCCTTTATCTCTTGACCAGCCTGTGCCGAGAGTTTGGGAAGCGCCTGGAAGACCGGCTATTTCAGATGTGGGGCGGCAAGCCGACAACCCAGTTGCTTCGCCATCGCGACAAGACCATCGACGCCGTGACCAAGCGCAGATATCATTCATTTCTCGCCACCAAGATCAATCATGACTTTCCCGACGAAGATCAAGAAAGACGCAGCCCTGATGCCGCCGACGAAGTCTATCAGTCCGGGATTCGCTGGCTCTTGAATCACACTCGGTCAGATGACAGCAAGAAATTTGACCTGTTGTTTCAAGAAAACGTCTCCTATGGCTTTCGGCGCAACGCCCTCGGAATGAAACCTCTCGGCCTGATTATTTCTGTTGGTTCTCTGTCATGGGCTTTGGTAGCAGCGGGCGTTCTCTTCGGATCGACCCACAAGTACATAGACATTGCGGCGCTTTCCCGGATGCCAGCGCCGGTTGTATCGTCTTTGATCCTCTCGTCCGTGATGATTGTGGTATGGCTGTTGTTTTTTACCAGAACCACCGTGCGCACGGCAGCGTTTACCTATGCCGAAACGCTGCTGCGCGCGTGCGAAACGCTATAAACGAGCGCCGAGACTCGCATCAAGGAAAGGGCCTCTAGCGGTCGAGCATAGCTTCGCGCTGATGACCGGTCTGGCGTTTGATGGAAGCGCGGTCTGCCCCGCGCGCCAGCGCTTCGTGACATGGCCAGCGCGTAAGATCGGCGATGGAGACGCCGCTGCTCAGATCTTCGAGGTCGATGACGGTGTCCTGAAGCTCTTCCACATGTATGGGATCACCAAACGCATTTATGCAATAGTCCGTGCGGATGCGAGATGTGGCAGTCCCTTCCCGTGCCCGCCAGCCATCTCAATGCTTGCGTGCCGTCCACATCGTGATGTGGGACAGATCAACATAGCTTTGTCGGAAATCATTTCGTCTCAAGCTCCGGGCGCAGCCCTGGGTTGGCCAGGGCTACGCGAGTAAATCGCTGTGCGTGACAGCAAATTGGGTGAATTCCGGGGTGGTAGCGATGGCCCGGTCACGAAGCAGTGCATCGCGCATGGACAGGACCTGCAGCTCATCAGGAAGACGTTCGAGGTAGAGCTTCGCCTTCGCAATGGAGCTGTCCGTGATGCGGCGGCCGAGTGCCGTGGCAATTGCGATCTGTGCCGACGGATCGCTGGGCAAAGGGGCGCCGGTGGGGTTCAGGAGTATCTCGTCAATGGAAGGTAGAGCGTGGAAGAGGTTGAGGAATCCGATGAACTCCGCGGCCACGCCGTCGCCCACTGCGCCTTGGATGAGGTGCATGAGCAGCATCTCGTAGACGTCCGCAGAAATGTTGGCCTTCCGGGCGTCGATTCCATCCATTGCCCGGGACACCATCTCCCAGGAGCGCGGCGTCGGCCAGGCGTTGACGCCCGAACGCACGGCAGAGTCGTGCAATAGCTCCGTGCGGAAGCGAAGGAATGCGATGACTTCGGGCCTGATCCCTGCCTTGCCGGCCCAGATGCACAACTCGCCAAGGTCAGGTTCTAGCGTGAGATGCAGGAATCGGTTGAGTAAAGGTCGCGGCATGGAGTAGCTGACGCCGCGCTCGGACGCGGGATTGCCAGCGGCGAGGACCGACCAGCCGTCGGGGAGCCGGTAATCGCCGAGCGCACGATCCAGAACGAGCTGATAGCAGGCGGACTGGGTCATCGGGGGCGCGGAAGTCAACTCATCGAGGAAGAGGATGCCCTCACCCTTCGTGGGGAGGAAGTTGGGCGTGATCCACTCCGTGCGGTCGTCCTTAATTCGCGGCAGACCACGGAAGTCGACGGGATCGAGCTGGACGGCGCGTACGTCGATGAATTCGCGTTTCAGGTGCTTAGCGACTTGCTTAACGAGTTGGGATTTGCCGACGCCACAGGCACCCCAGATATGGAGAGGAACGTTTTGAGGCACAGCTGTGACGAGTGCCTCAATGAGGTGAGAAGGTTTCATGGGTATTGTCCTTTTGAACAGAAAAACGCCCTCGTGAAGGCCGTCGGGACGAATCGTGATGAGATGTTTTCCTGGCTTACAGGCGCGTTTGGTCGCGTTCTGGGCGACAAGGATTGATGGAGGGTACTTGCCGGCAGCGAGCTGGCCCAACCGGCCGGTGAACCTGATAGCTTAGCCCAACTGGAGCTCTTCTGATGTACTTGGTACAGTGCCCACCTGGCCTCGCGCATGGTAGTAGTTACGGCTCCGGAGGGCCTCTACCA
>CAZPZL010000429.1:0-2641 GCA_964590925.1 uncultured Granulicella sp. | reverse complement strand
GCGTCTGGCTCAGCCAGAAGCCCGAGGCGGGCCAGTCGGCCCAGCAGGGATCGCCTTGTACCATTGTGGTCATCGCCCAGATGTCCGAGTTGTGATGGATGACCCAGCCGTGGAAGCCGTAGTCTACACTCGCCGTAATGGCGCCGTTGACGGATGCATCGTGGAGGAAGGCGATCTCCGGCTCGGTGGTCTCGCCCAGATTGGCCACCTCGGCGACCGAGTAGTACTTCTCGGGATTCTCGTTCAAGGTGAAGTTCGAGGCGTAGTGCGGGGCCAGATCGTGGTTCCAGATCCCCTGCTCGTTGCGCGGCGCACCCGATCCAGGCCGTGAGGCCGCGATCAACTGATAGCGCGCCCACTGATAGCCGAAGGCGTACGGGTTCGGACTCTTGCCGTCGATCGCGACCCAGAGCCTGCGGAAGAGTCGCTGATAGTCAGCCAGATGCTCGTCGAGCAGGCTCTGATAGCTGCGCCCAACGGCCTTGGCCAGATAGCCCCACGCAATCGCATCGGGATTCCTGCCCTCGGTCGCCGGATCGTGGTCGAAGCCGTTGAAGCTGGTCGCAGCCGAGACGAGAATGACCGCTTCGTCGGCTCCGCTGACGGAGAGCAATCCCTTGCCGCCCGTCTCGGCCCCGCCAACGGCCAGCCCCTTGCCCTTCACGGTCAGATGCAGCAGTGCCTCGAAGCTCGTCCCGCGATGCTCGTCCCACTGCACATCGCTGGCTCCGGCGACCCGCACCGGAGCTCGACCGGTGACGGCGATCTCGTTGCCCGCTACCGTCGTCTTGCCGAAGTGCTGCTGAGTATCGAGGCCGACGGTGAAGCTGAGCGCACCGGGTTTGTCCGCAGTCAGACGCAGCACGATCACCTGCGCCGGATAGCTGATAAACATCTCGCGGGTGAAGGTAGTCCCGTTGACCGTATAGCGCGTGGTCGCAACCGCCGTGTCCAGGTCGAGCGTGTTGCTGTATTTGGTATACGTCTCGTGGCCGGGGAAGCTCAGGTGCAGATCGGCCAGCGGCTCGTAGGACTGACTGTTCG
Source organism: uncultured Granulicella sp. (assembly GCA_964590925.1). Lineage (GTDB taxonomy): Bacteria > Acidobacteriota > Terriglobia > Terriglobales > Acidobacteriaceae > Edaphobacter. The sequence goes on along the minus strand of CAZPZL010000429.1, from coordinate 1,597 downwards.
GCCCCTCCATCTGACGCGCCAACTGGTCGGCCTGGACGTAGTCGGCCTTGGCGAGGGCCTCGCGCAGTTTGACTAGAGCCGCGCGGTGCTGCGGACTCTCGAAGTGCTCCGGCCCGGCTCCCGACCAGAGCGTCGTATCGTTGAGCGGGATCGTCTCGGCAGCGGGCGCGCCGAAGACCTTCGCCCCCAGACGCCCGTTGCCGAGCGGCAGAGCCATGCCGAAGTTGCGCGCATCGTTGGGCGTCGGCGCCGAGTGCACCAGCTTCAACGTCTCCCAGGCACCGGGCTTGGGCTGAATCCGTGCGTCGATCCCGCTGGGTACCGATTGCTGCGCCTGCGCTGCGGTCAGGCAGAGTGAGACAGCACAGAGCGCGATGGAACAGAGAAAAGGGGGGATCTTCACGGCGAGCAGGCTCTCCTTCACATTCGAGAGAGAATTATATTGCCTGCGAGAGGGAGTTGTAATGCGACGACACGAGACAATCCGCCAGCCTGCGGCGCGCAGAAAAAGCTCTCCCCCGGTCTCACCTGTAAAGACCTGCTCACTTTAATATCGGCAGCAGCGGACTCCAGAGTCCTCAACTGATCCTGCTGTAGAGCATTGGAAGCAGTACGCCTTCATCGCCAATCAACAGCATCGTCCGCAAGGACTAATCCGCTTCGGCTCTGTTGTTTTCGATGCATTCACGGCAAAGGTAGAGCACGATCTTAAGACTGCAAGCGAAGAAGCTCTATATCTACGTATAAGATTTGTTGACGGCTTCTCGCTGCGCTAGGATGAGTAGGCCTGTTTGTTTACGGTAATTCGATCTGCAAAATAAAAGAGAGAGATTGAGCATGACTGGTTTGTATCGAGAGGTCTCGCGGCGGGAGATACTGAAGGCGGGAACGATGGCGGCTGTGGGCGCGGCGATTGCACCGGGGATTCTAGGCACGGTGGCTGAGGCGCAGGCTGCTGTGACAGAGATCGTCGAGCGATGGGGCGTCTTCGAGGTCTCCTTTCCTGGTCCGGCGACCGGGAATCCCTTTGTCGATGTGGAGTTCGCCGCGAGCTTTGAGCAAGCGGGCAAGACGCTCACTGCCGCTGGCTTCTACGACGGCAATGGTGTCTACCGGGTGCGCTTCATGCCGAATGCTACCGGCCTCTGGACGTATCGCACCCAGAGCAATCGTCCGGAGCTGGATGGCAAGACCGGCTCGTTTACCGTGCGCGCAGCTGGAGTGGGCAATCGCGGCCCGGTGCGGGTGCGGGATCAGTACCACTTCGTCTACGCCGATGGCTCGCCCTATCGCGAGCTGGGCACGACCTGCTATGGCTGGGCCTGCCAGCCCAACGCGCTCGAAGAGCAGACCCTGAAGACGCTGGCAGACGCGCCGTTCAACAAGATGCGCATGTGCGTCTTCCCCAAGTGGTTCACCTACAATCACGTCGAGCCGCCGCAGTATCCCTTCGTCGGCACGGCCCCGAATCACTGGGACTTCACTCAGTTCAACCCGGCGTACTTTCAGCATCTGGAGCGACGCATCCAGCAGTTGGGAGCGATGGGCATCGAGGCCGATCTGATCCTCTTCCATCCCTACGACGAGGGCCACTGGG
>CAZPZL010000428.1:0-2645 GCA_964590925.1 uncultured Granulicella sp. | reverse complement strand
GGTCGCTGACAAAGTCGGCAAGCGTGAAGTCGGTCTCGTGGCCAATGGCCGAGACGATCGGTAGCATCGAGGCGGCAATGGTGCGAGCGAGCGATTCGTCGTTGAAGCCAGCCAAGTCTTCCAGCGACCCGCCACCGCGCGCAATCAGGATCAGATCGACTTTGGCGGGATTGTTGTTGAACCAGCGAATACCTTCGACGACGGTGCTGGCGCACTCAGGGCCTTGCATCACTGCCGGGTAAACCAGCAAGTTGAGCCGCGCGTGTCGGCGGCGAGTCACTTTGATGATGTCGTGTAGAACTGCGCCCCCGGTCGAAGTAATGACTCCAGCGCAGCGCGGGAATGCTGGCAAAGGACGCTTGCGCGACGCGTCTAAAAGGCCCTCGGCCAGCAGTCGCGCCTTGATCTGCTCATAGGCCAACTGCAAGGCTCCTGTGCCACGCGGCTCGACGGTCTCGGCTACGAGCTGGAGTTGACCGCGCGACTCGTAGACCGAGATGCTGCCGCGCACTAGAACCGCCAGCCCGTCCTGCGGGCGAAAGCGCAGAAGCTGCGTCTGACGGCGAAAGAGAACGACAGGAAGCTGTGCCTCGCCGTCCTTCAGCGTGAAGTAGATGTGGCCAGAGGGAGCGGCGCGGCAGTTGGAGACCTCGCCCGCGACCCACAGATCGGTGTAGGCCACCTCGACGTGCTGACGTAGATCGAGGACCAGCGCGTGTACAGACCACGGTGTGGCGGAGGAGCCAGTGCCAGCTTCCAGCGACGGGTGGCTAGCGTCGAGCGCAGAGTCGCTAGCCTCTGCTTGCGCTGGCCGCAATGGTGCGCGCCTGCGCTTCGGCTCCAGCCACAGCCCAGCTAGAGTCCCCTGCATCCCATCGTCTTTGAATTTACTCGCCATACGAGATGAGTCTAGCATCGGCTGGATAAATCGGGCGATGGCGCGCCGTTGATAGAGACTTCAGCGGTAGAGGTTGTGGCTTCGAATGTAGTCGACGACGGCGGGCGAGAGCAGGCCTGTGCAGGCGTCCCCCTCGCGCAGGCGGAGACGCAGGTTGGTGGCGGAGAGATCCTCGTGGACGGTGGTGAGCAGGTGAACGCGCGCGCGCTGGTCGGGCGTCAGTTTCAGCGGAGCCAGTTGCGCTTCGTCGAGCGGGAAGTCGGGACGGCTGACGACGATCCACTCGGCCAAATCCAGCAGCCGGTCCGGCGAGCGCCAGCGGCGCAGATCAAGGAAGCTGTCCGCGCCGGTCAACATGAAAAGATTGGCCGAGGGAGATTCCAGCACGAGGGCGGCAAGCGCATCGATGGTATAGTTGGCACTACCATCCGAGTGCGGTGCGTCGAGCCGAGAGACCGAAAATCGCAGGTCCGGATTCTGAGCCGTGGGAGCGCAGGCCAGACGAGTCATGGCAAGGCGGTCGGCATAAGATGCAATGGCTGGCTCCGATTTGAGCGGCTGTCGGCCAACGGGAGCGAATATGACGCGATCCAGAGCAAAGGAATCTGCGGCAGCCGTGGCAATGGTCAGGTGGCCGCGATGAATGGGGTCGAACGTGCCTCCGAACAGGGCTACGCGCTGCATAAGCCAATCCTACACTCCAACCACAGTACACAGACGTCCAAATGGACCAATAGAGCTAGATGATTATGCCGTTAGCCTCGGTACACATAGCGCAAAAGCCCATATCAAGAGGCTTCATGATGCTGCGCCCCATACTCGCATAGAGCGCTCCGTTGGCACTATTCGGTCGTGTCTGAGCTAACTCGATAATCATTTAGATCTATTTCACCATCTAGCTACGCCGGATGCTCGACGCACAGGAAGTAAATCCGACTCGCACGTTGCGGCGGAGTTACTTATGCTTTGCCGCTGGAGACTTTGCCGTAGGTACGGTCTTGGTCTGCGCGACGGCGGCGTGGACAACAGCCTCCAGTTGAGTGGGGTCAATGGCCGCCTCCGAGCCGCAGACAACCTGATAGTTGTTCCTGGTTACGACGACGATGGTGGGCGTACGCGTGACATTCAGACGTACACCGAGATCGTAGTCCGTCTGAACCTTTGCCGCCAGCGCGCCTCCTGGGTCAATTGGAGACGGCAACTTCAGCCCATGTCGCTCGAACCACCGCGCAGCGAACTCATGCAGGTCGTCCTTGCTGGCAATCGCCTCCTGAGAGTGAAACACATCGCTGCGAAACTCCTCGGCCAACTTCGGGTTGTTTAGCATGTCCTGCAAATACCGCGCATAGACCGCTGCCTCAAAGGTCCAGATGTGCTTGGGAATGGGGTAATCGTGGCGCAGAAGCGTGACATGGTACTTTTCGGCGACCGCATTTTCCAGCGGATGGGCCAGGGCGCAGCCAGGACATCCCAAATCCTCGAAGACGATGATGCCGACCCTGACCCCATCCGGCGGATGCAGGACCGAAGTGTCGCTGAATTCGTCGTGCTGCGGCGTACCAAGGAACTGCGCATTAACCGATGGGGCGGAAATTCCCAATCCCGTTCCTAAAGCAGTGAGGGCCACAAAAAATACGCGATTGATCCTTCGCATTGAGCTGAGCCTCCCATACCGGTCCGACATGCTTAATTCCGCAGCTCAGCGGAATTCCAAGCGCAGCGTAGCAATCTGCTTTCGGTCCGCTAC
>CAZPZL010000427.1:0-2649 GCA_964590925.1 uncultured Granulicella sp. | reverse complement strand
GCGAAGATCACACGGCGAAGCCGGTATGGTTTGTGCTGGACGAGCTGGCAAGCCTCAACAAATTGCCGCAGCTCCATACCGCCGTCACGGAAAATCGCAAGTACGGGAATCCCGTTGTGGTGGGCTTTCAGGGGCGCAGCCAGCTTGAAAAACGCTACGGCCAGGACGCCGAGGCCATGCTTTCGCAGCCCGCAACCAAGCTATTTTTCAAAACCACCGAGCCGCGCGCCGCGAAGTGGATTTCCGATGCTATCGGAGAGATCGAGGTCGAACGGCTGAAGGAATCGCGTGGCATGGGCCTGCTACTCAGCCGAAAGTCGTATGCGATGGAGATTGCGACCAAACCGCTTGTCATGGCTTCGGAAATCTCCGGTCTGGAACCGTTGCACGGCTTCATCAAGCAAGAGAACCGCGTTGTACCGATCCACTTCCGGCTGACAAAGAAGCACGGTAGACAACCGGAGTTCATCGAGCGCAAGATGCCGGAGATTGCGCCCAGGCCGTCACCGCCGACGTCGGTAGTTCGCACAGAGCAACCCAAATCATCGGCAGCGGTCCAAACTACGCTTCCACTTTTCGATGCACCCGCTGACAAGTCCAAAGAGGCGTTTGTGTGGGATGAGTCGAAGGGGATTGAATGACCGAAACCCTGTTTAGGAGGAAGTTTTATGCGACTTATCTGAAACACTCCTGCCAGAGTCTTAACGCATGGCCTGGCATAGGCGCTGATACCAATTGACGCAAGGCGAACAAAGAGAGAAGATAAAATCGGAGATCAATATGGCCGGTGTTCCAACTTGGATTCAAAAGGAAAATGACCAGAAAGCAAAGACTGCAAGCGAAGCTGAAGTCACCGCGCGGCGGCAAGCGGACGCAGCCGACTTCATTCAGAAGCGTGGCCCCGGCTATTGGGACCAGCTTGCTATTGCACTCCAGTTCAACGCGCAGTCGTTAGAGAAGCTGGAAGGCGAGGAGCTTCACGGTAGCGTGTCGAAGTCTGTCACCGGCATGGAACACAACCTCCATGTTCGCGTTGAGCGCCGTTCCGTTAAGTACGGGCCAGAATTTGCTTGGTTGAACCTCTGGTACATCCCCGGCAATGGTTTCATGCGTTGCTATTACATGGATCAAATGCAGCCCAACATTGAATTGGCAGTCAGCGGAAAACCTGAACTCGGACAGGATATTCTTGCCCTGTTTGACGGCAAGCGGCTGACGGCTGACCAGATGGGTGAAGACATTGTTCGCCAGATGGCCGAGCGAGTACGGCCAAGACAACGCCGCTAGATGGAGTAAAGCCATGCAGCAGAACTTTATCGTGATGTTTGACGCTGGTACGCACTATCAAATCTCAATTGCACCGTTCGGCCCCGCTGGTAGTGCATGTGCGGTGAAGCATTATCCAACCAAAGAACAGTTCGTTGCAGACCTACAGCAGCGGTTTCAATTCACAGACAAGGCTGTAGCGCGTCTACTTGCTGACCCTGAACGATATGGCACGTTGGCAGACTACCCTTTGAGCGAAGACGACCAAAGGTATTTTGGCTGGATTCAATAGAGCTGCCTGGGGTCAGATCATCTCGGTAGCGCGCTCGCCGAGTTCCGATTAGTACCGATATGTCTTTGAGCTGTATCTGAAGCGCCCGCGATGATAGTCGTCGGGTGAGTAAGCCGGTTGGGAGCTTCGTTCAAGTCGGCTTCTGTTGAGCTGTGGATTAGAATCTCCCTATGCTGACGCTCTCCAAACCACTGTCAGCTTCACAGGTGCGAACGTACCATGAGCGGGAGTTTGCCTCGGAGCGGCAGAACTATTGGAGCCGCGACCAGCAAGGACATAGCGAGTGGCAAGGGAAACTGGCCGAGCAGTGGGGTTTAGAGGGGCCGGTTGGCAATCAGCACTTCGCCAGGCTGACCGAAGGCCAGCACCCGCACACGGAAGATCAGCTCGTTCGCCATCAGGTTTCTAAAACCTATGAGGGCAAATTCGGCAAGGAAGTGACGAGCGTAGAGCACCGCGCCGGTTGGGATGCTACATTCTCCGCGCCGAAGTCGGTTTCTCTCACCGCACTTGTCGGCGGCGATGGGCGTGTGCGAGAGGCGCATCGGGAAAGTGTGCGTGTCGCCCTGTCCGAGTTGGAACGCTATACCCAGGCGCGGATCGGCAACGTCCACGCGCCGGAGACAACAGGCAAATTCGTTGCGGCTACCTTTGAGCACGACACTGCGCGGCCTGTTGAAGGCTACGCCGCGCCGCAGCTCCACACCCATGCTGTGATCTTCAACGTCACCGAGCGCGACAACGGACAAACCCGCGCTTTACAGCCGCAAGAGCTATTCGCTTCGCAACGCTATGCCACGAGCGTTTACCGTTCCGAGCTGGCGATGCGGTTGCAGGGGTTGGGCTACGAGCTTGAGCGTGGCAAACACGGACAGCCGGAGATCAAGGGTTATACGAAAGAGTATCTGGAGGCCAGCAGTCCACGCCGGGAACAGATCAAAGACCATCTCCGCGAGATGGGATTGGATGGTGCAGGAGCCGCGCAGGTGGCCGCACACCGGACGCGGGATAGTAAAGAGCTGCTATCGCCGGAAGAGGTATTGGAGCGGCACCGCGAGCTGGCCGCGCAATATGGACACCAAGCCGACCGG
>CAZPZL010000426.1:0-2683 GCA_964590925.1 uncultured Granulicella sp. | reverse complement strand
GCGGCGATCGTGCCCTTCAATTTCCCTGGCATGATTCCGTTCTGGTTTATGCCATATGCAGTTGCCGCGGGTAATTGCTTCCTCCTTAAGCCCTCGGAGCGCGTACCAATCACGTCGCAGAAGATCTTCAGCCTGATTGAAGCTGCGGGTTTTCCAGCAGGCGTCATTCAGCTTGTCAACGGCGGGCGCGATGCGGTGAACGCAATCCTCGATCATCCTGGAATTCGCGCGGTCAGTTTTGTTGGCTCGACTGCGACGGCAAAGTACATTTACAGCCGTGCCGCGGCGAACGGCAAGCGTGCGCAATGCCAGGGGGGCGCAAAGAACCCTGTAGTCGTAATGCCGGATGCCGACCTGGAGATGACAACGCGCATTCTGGCCGATTCGGCATTTGGCTGCGCTGGACAGCGCTGCCTGGCAGCATCCGTGGCCATCACGGTAGGCGATGGGCGGTCCAAATTCACTGAACAGATTGCCGCGGCTGCCGCGAACCGCAAGACGGGCTACGGTGCGGCGCCGGGCATTGAGATGGGCCCGGTGATCTCTGCCGAAAGTAAGGCACGCATCGAGGGGCTTATCGCCAAGGGCGAACAAGCCGGAGCGCGGATTCTGGTGGATGGACGCGGCCGCAAAGTGGACAGTTACGAGGACGGATACTTCGTGCTTCCCACTGTCCTTGATGATGTTCCACCGGATTCTGAGACGGCGCGCACCGAGATCTTCGGGCCGGTTCTGAGCCTCATTCACGCGCAAAACATCGAAGAGGCAATCGCACTCGTCAACGGGCGCGCCTACGGAAATATGGCCTGCATTTTCACGACCGACGGCGCAAATGCGCGGCGCTTCCGCTACGAAGTGAACGCGGGCAATGTTGGTATCAATGTGGGCGTTGCTGCGCCCATGTCGACCTTCCCGTTCAGTGGCTGGGGTGAGAGCTTCTTCGGCGACCTGCACGCGCAGGCGCATCATGCCGTGGAGTTCTACACGCAGACTAAGGTCGTGGTGGAGCGCTGGCCCAGAGAGTGGAGCCGCAAATTCTAGAAGTGAGAATTAGATAAAACGGGCCCAGGCAAGGAGAACGCATGAAAGAGTTGTTGGTTGGCAATGCGCCGTGTTCGTGGGGATTACTCGAAAACCAGGACCAGAGCAAGGCGATCAAGTTCGACCAGATGCTGGATGAGCTGGTAGAAACCGGATACACGGGAACCGAGCTCGGCGACTGGGGATTCATGCCAACAGACGCCGTGCGGCTCAAGGAAGAACTAGCCAAGCGCAACAACATCGTGATGCTTGGAGCGTTTGTTCCGGTGAAAATGAAGAATGCAGCGGCGCATGCTGCAGGCGTCGCAACCGCCGTCAAGACAGCCAAGCTGATTGCCGCAGTGGCCACGACGCAGGCGCCTTACCTTGTCCTGTCTGACGACAACGGCACCGATCCCACACGCACCAAGTTGGCGGGCCGCATTCCGCCAGGCGCGGGCCTGAGCAAGGATGAATGGAAGACCTTTGCGAAGGGCGCCGACTGGATTGCCCACGCGGTTTTTGACGAGACAGGGCTGCGCACCGTCTTTCACCATCATTGCGCAGGCTACGTTGAAACGCCCGACGAGATTGCGACACTGCTCGATCTCACCAATCATGATCGGATTGGACTGGTGTTCGATAGCGGTCATTACGTGCACGGCACGGGGCGCGAAGACGTCGACATTATCGCCGCGTTGAATCGCTTCAAGGAACGCATTTGGTACATACACGTAAAAGACATTGATCCAAACGTGTCGCACCGTTCCCGGGAAGAAGGTTGGGACTACTTCACGCAGATGCGTCATGGCCTCTATCCGGAACTGGGCAAGGGCTGCATCGACTTCCCTGCCCTTCTTCGTTGGCTCGGAGCCCGCGACTACAAAGGCTACGCTCTGGTTGAGCAGGACATCCTGCCCGGTCTCGGCACGCCGAAGGAGAGTGCCGCGCGCAACCGCGAATACATCCGATCTATTGAATCAAATTTTGCCTAGACAGGGCTGCCAGCTGCCATCTTCAGACTCGTGTGTAAGAGAACCGATGGATTCAGCTTGGGACGGAACAGCGATAAGCCAGTCGCTAGAACCAGGGAGCTGCAATTCTATGAGCGGACAGAGACTTCGTTTTGGAATCATTGGAGCTGGGCGCATTGGGCGCGTTCATGCTGAGACGCTTGCCTTTCGATTGCCTGAGGCTGAGATCGTTGCCATCGGCGACGTAAGTACCGAAGCAGCGCAGGCGGTAGCCGCGCGGTGCAACATTCCCAAGGTGGCTGCGTCGGCCGAAGACATCCTCGGCGATCCAAAGATCGACGCCGTGCTCATCTGCTCGCCCACGGCCACGCACTCTGATTTGATCGTGAAGGCAGCGCAAGCGCGCAAGCACATCTTCTGCGAAAAGCCAATCGCCTTCAGCCTCGAGAAGATCGATACGGCATTAGCCGCAGTAAAAAAGGCTGGTGTGCAACTGCAGATCGGGTTTAACCGCCGCTTCGACTCGAACTTCGCGCGCGTGCGCAAGGCGGTGTTGACTGGCGAAATCGGAACACCACGCCTCCTTCACATCATCAGCCGCGATCCAGCGCCTCCGCCGCTCGCCTATATCCGCTCCTCGGGCGGAATCTTTCTCGACATGACCATTCACGACTTCGATATGGCGCGCT
>CAZPZL010000425.1:0-2686 GCA_964590925.1 uncultured Granulicella sp. | reverse complement strand
GGCGAACCGGCTCTCTGCGCTCAAAGGAGAGGATGTCAACGAAGATGGGATGCGGGCCATTGAACAGGATGTTGAGCGGAGTAGCGTCTTTGAGAATCCAGCCGTTGCAGATAGCTTCCTCGCAGAGGTTGAGGGTGAGATCGGCGGCGGCGAGCCATTGTGCAGGGGTCCACTCCCACGGATAAGACGGAATGGGGATGCGGGGATGGCGGAGGACGAGACCGTCATTGGAATCGTCGATCTCGGCACTAATCAGGTCGCCACGTCTCTGCATGGATTGGCAGAAGGGAGAGGCAAGCAGCTCTAAAACCTCCTCGCAAGCACTAGGGTCGATGGTGCGCAGAACGCGATCACCATCAAAGCGAAGCGATCCAGCGGGATCGCGAAATGTAGCTCGGGGATCGGCAGAGGTCATGCGGCTTCGCGGGACTCATCAACGATGTGTTTCGATGACTGCTCAACGTTCACCACCTTTTTGTCGGTAGAGAAAAAACTGCTGATCCGTCGGCGCACGGCGTAGAGCGAGGCGGCCGCAATGGAGGCAGCGGTTTGAAGGGCGATAAGGCCCGAACCGGGATCAACATAGCCCCAGGCGCGGCGGTCAGTAGCCAGCAGCAGGCAAAAAACGATGACAATGGAGAGCGCGGCGGATAGCAGTCGCTTCATATAAAGCCTTTCTTTGGGTGAAAGGCCGCTTTAGTGGACTAGAAGCGGCGGATAAAAATAACTCGCGGGATACCTGTAGGAGACTGATTTTTATTGACACTGACAGCGGAAAAAAGTTGCTGTGCGGAAAAATTTTTCCAGGTCGCTCGATAATACGAGAACAATTCCAGTGGTTTAAACGCCTCTCCTTCAAATAGACGGGATACCTGAGGCGATAGACTCAAGCGGAGGATGATTTTTGGTTTGGTCGGAATGACGGACAGCGAGCGTGGCTCGTGTCCCGTCTATGCAATCGACGACTGGGAGTTGATGTCCAGACCAGAATCCGATGCAAGAACAAATGCAGATCGTGGGGAGAAAGAGATGAGCGATTAAGCGAACTGAGAGCGCAGCAGTTCTGCGACTGCCGCTCAGGGCAGGCTCTGCAGCGTCGCCTACCGCGATAAACAGCCGTGAGCAGGCGACACGATAACAGTGTTGCGGAGCGCTGGCTTAGGGAGCCAGTTTTAGTGAATTCGGTAGCCGAGGCCGAAGGAGATGACCGGGTAGTAGTGCAGATCATTGAGGTCGTTCTGTAACTTGACCTGCTCGGCCTGAACGTCGCTGGTGGCGACTGGGCCGCAGTTGCTGTAGACCGATCCGGTCAAGGTCTGGCAGGCAACGCCGGAAAAGTTCATTGCCACAGTTGGAGTCGAGATGAAATCGACGCCAAGTTCGGACTGGAAAGTGAGGCGACCCTTCTTGGGCAGCATATTGCCGGTGCCGATGGTCAGGCGGGGCGCAGTTTTTCCGCCGAGAGTGAAGAGGCCGTTTCCGGTGAGCGGGTTTCCGTTGGTCGGATCACTGTAGTAGGTGGTGCTGCCGAGGGTGAAGCTCTGTTTGGCTGGGACATTCATGATCGCCGTGAGGTGATTGTTGTTATACGTCGTCATTCCGGCGCTAATGCGGAATCGTCCGTGAAAGGGAAAGAAATCGACTGTGGTGGCGGCGTTCTGCAAGGTGAGAGTGCCATTGATGTTGAGGCCGTTGGTGGTGATGGTGCTGGGCGTGTAAGAGAGGAAGGAGGCTCCGCTGCGCAGGTTGATCCACTGTTTAACCAGCGGTGTTGCGACGTCGAATCCGATGCCGTTGACTCCGAACTTGACCCCAACCGCGAGACCGGAGAAAGGAAGCGAGCTAGTGGTCTTGGCTGGCGTAGCACTGCTGGCGGTCATGGGTGGCGAGCTCACACGCGCGGCCTGCTGGGCGACAAGAGCGATGGGCGCAAGCGCGAGGACAGCGAAAATCGGAAGCGAGCGGAGGTCCATATGGGGTCCTTTCTATAATTGCTGGGCCGATGAGTGCTTGAGGTGTCGCTTATCGGAAGCCGCGTCTGTCGAGATGCGTACCCCGTCGGATAATCTTTTCAGAATGCGAAGATCGTATCAGAGGCGAGAGGGAGTTGGACATAAAATCTTTGCCTTCCCTGTGCGCGGGTTCGGGAAAGTTGCAATTTGGGATTATGCATAGTTTTGCGCGATGCGACTTGGCGGAGAGCTGTCAATGCGCGTAGAAGGGACAGATGGACATATTGACCTCAAGCGAGATGAGAGCGGTAGACCAGCGATCTGCGGTGGAGTTCGCCGTGCCGCTGGCGACGCTGATGGAGAACGCTGGTGCGGCAGTGGCGCGTTTCTGTGTGCGGCAGCATCCGACGGCCCGGCGCGTGGTGGCGATTTGCGGCAAGGGAAACAATGGCGGGGACGGATTGGTTGTCGCTCGATTGCTCGCCGCATCTGGCGTGCGGGTTACAGTTCTGCTGGTGGGACGCGTGGGCGATGTGCGAGGTGAGGCGGCGCGGGCGCTGACGCGGCTAAGAGTGGAGGCGGCGGAGGTTGAGGTGTGGGAGGTCATCGATGTGGCTTCGATGGCGCAGGCAAGCAAGGAGATTGCTTCAGCCGAGTTGATCGTAGACGCGCTGCTGGGGACCGGATTCAAGCCGCCTCTGCGCGGGGTTGCTGCTGCTTTGCGCGACCGGGTG